>JANLFY010000003.1 GCA_024653485.1 Bacillota bacterium
ACGATCTCCTTCCAGGGCAAGACCTATCAGCTTCTCACACCTAATGGCGCCATCCTCCCCCTACGCCCCAAGGCTGCGATCATGGTCCTCACTCACCTGGATGGCTCCATTACCGCCCTATACGATGGCTGGCCCTATGCGCTCAAGGAATACCAGCATCCAACACAACAAGCTTCACAGCGCCCCCAACCTGAGCACAGCCACCGTAAACACCTCAGTCCACCAGCTACGCACCCTTGGCGCCGCCAAGCTCTTCTCACGCCACCCAAACAGCCTACCACTAGCTCATGGCGTGAAAGGCTCTATGGAGGAGGGAACATCTATGCCCAGAGGTGACTCGCCACGTCGCTCACGTACACATGCCCATGTGAAGCACGCCCACACACTACGCCCCCCGCCCACTCACGTCGTCGACACACCCAGGGGTGACATTTTCTCAGTCCAGATGAATGTGTTTTGGGGTGACAAAATCACAGTCCGTTGACACGATCGCTGGGGTCTCTCTTCTCCTGCTCGTTCACCTCAGACTCACCTACAAGAACTTTACGCTACCTCGTAGCGGTCTTCACACACTCTGCCGTATCCACGCCTCGCACGGGCGCAGCCGCGCCGGCACCACCGCGCACATCCCGGGCGTCGGGCTCTTCATTGAGCTCTCCAATCAGCGGGGCCATCTTCCGAGCGCCTTTCGGATGCTCGGCAAGGCCTCGATGGCCGCCTGTTCCCCACGAGCGATGAGCTCGCGCGCCTCCCAGAACTCGATCCCCGTCGCAAACGATACGTCCGGCTCGATCACTACTTCCGCCTCACCCCGCCTGAACTCGAACAACCTCATCTGCATGATGTCCAGTGTGTTCAGGACTATGTCAGCCGTGCGGGGCTTCTCCACGTGCTTGCGCTCAAGTTTCGGCAACACGCTCACGGCCACTGCGACCGCTGACCTGTCGAGGACGCGGATCTGATCAACGGGCACTGGGTTCACCACGCCCCCATCCACAAGCATTCTCCCGCCGAGCTGCACAGGAACGAACACGACCGGAATCGAGATGCTGGCGCGTATGGCGTCGACGACGTCTCCGTCCCTGAGGATCGTCTCTTCTCCGGTGAGGACGTCCGCCGCGACCACGGCAAGCGGGATCTTGAGTTCTGAGAATCGAACGTTGCCGATGAAAGAGCGCAGCAGATCCTGTATTCTCTTCCCTACTATGAAGCCTTGTCTCGGGGGGATGGGGTCTATCCACGCAAGCACGGACCGTTTCGTCACGGCGAGCGCGTGCTTCTCCATTTCGGCGAGGGGCATTCCCGCCGCATACAGCCCCCCTACTAGCGCGCCCATGCTTGCGCCGGAGAGCGCCCTGATCGGGATGCCCTCGCGCTCCAGGACCTTCAACACACCGATGTGAGCAAGCCCTCTCGCCGCACCGGAGCCGAGCGCAAGCCCGACGCCGCGCCTGAGCCTGCACCCGTGGTTCTCACCGACTCCCATTGGCATACCACCTCACAAGCGGGGCTTTCAGCCTCGGACGGTGAAGGACACGAACTCGCCGCGGTAAGCGGACCACCGAACGTCGACGTCGTCCACCCTCGCCCATGGGGGTCCCTCGCGCAAGAGCGCGATGAGGCGCTCCACCCTGCAGAGCTCTCCCTCGATGACGAGCGCAACCGAGCCATCGTGTCGGTTCCTCACCCATCCAAGGAGGCCGAGAGATGTCGCGTGTCTCCTCGCGAACTCCCGAAAGCCGACACCTTGGACTCGGCCGGTTACCGTGATCTCGGCTCTCGTCTTGTCGCTTCCCATGCCGCGGTTCGCGGATTCCACCTCATCCATGGTCTTGACCCTACCCGCTGCCAGGCTCCTCATGGCTGCATTTCCATAATGTTCAAAGCGGAAATTCCCTTCAGGCGCGACTAAAATCTGCGACGCCGGGACACCACTATAACTGCCGACGGTCCCACGGCTAACGCGAGGGGATTATGGCACAAGCCATATTCTGAAGGAGAGCGCCATTTCTCACCTGTTGTGAACTTGCCTCTCCCACCTCAACTTGGCCGTCACCGTCGGCCTCGCGCTGCAGAGAAGGCTCGTGAAGACAACGGCACGACCAGTGGGACGAGAGCCGCCCGGCGTTCCTGCCAGGCGGCTCTCGGCGTATCTCTGCTGACACGTCGGTTGCAGACCGCGGAGCGCCGTCGGTACAAAGACTGGTCGGAGCGGCGAGACTTGAACTCGCGACCTCCTGAACCCCATTCAGGCGCGCTAGCCAAACTGCGCCACGCCCCGACCCAAATCCGGCTGGCCCGCTTCTCTTGCGGTCCAACTGGATTATAGCAGATCGCCGGCGTGGCCGCAACCCCGAGTTTGCGTCCGCAGCTCGGTGCCGCCTTTCGACCTCCAAGAGAGCCCTGCAGCCGCAATTCACTTGGCGACTGCGTCTTTGAGGGTCTTGCCTGCCTTGAAGACCGGCACCGTACGCGCGGCGATCCGAATGGTGCCCCCCGTTCTCGGATCCCTGCCGGCCCTGGCTGCTCTCCTTCTCGTCTCGAAGCTGCCAAAGCCTACTACTGATACCTTATCCCCTGCGGCCAGGGCTTCCGAGATGGACTCAAATACCGCATCGACGACTCGCGCTGAATCCTTCTTGGTGAAACCGGTCTTGGCTGCGACCTTGTCAACCAGTTCCGTCTTCGTCATTCCGGAAACCTCCTTTCGCAGGTATGTTGCCCACTTCAAGCAGGATTTATAAAGGGCGGGCCGCCAAGTGCGGCCCGCCTCGGGGATTCTCCGTCTTTCCCTTGCGTTCTTCCAGACGATGCTAAGCGCTATAATATGATGCAGATGAGCCCGCCACTGCCCTCATTGACGATCTTCTGAAGAGTCTCCTGAAGTTTCTGTTGCGCGTTCTCCGGCATTCTATAGAGCTTGCTCTCGATGCCCTCTTTCACCAGCTCGTGCAGGGACTTCCCCAGGAAGTCCGTGTTCCAAATGCGATCGGGGTCCTTCTCGAACTCCTCCGATAGTCGCCTGACCAGCTCCTCCCCTTGCCTTTCCGTCCCCACGTTCGTCGTGACCTCTGTCTCGATGTTCGCCCTGATCATATGGATGGACGGGGCCGACGCCTTGAGCCTCACGCCGAACCGGCTGCCCTGCCTGATGAGCTCCGGCTCCTCGAACGTGAGCTCATCGAGGAGCGGCATCACTATGCCGTACCCAAGCTCACGCGCGTCTCGCAAGCCATCGGCTATCTTGTCGTACTCCCTCTTTGCCGTGGATAGCTCCTTCATAAGCCGCAGGAGATGGTGATCGCTCTCTACCTCGAGACCGCTCACTTCCTGGAGTACCTGGAAGAACAGGCTCCTCGGCGCGTCCAGGTCGATGACCACTGAGCCTGTGCCCAATTCCATCTTCGTGAGATCCGCCGAGGATACGAACTCCTCTCCGGACAGCCTGTTCACGACGGTGTGGATATCGCGTATCCTCTTGACTTCCTTCACCGTCGTGACGACGGCTTCCTGGAACCTCTGCCTTGCCCAGTGATCCTCTGCAAGCTCACCCAGCCAGACAGGCAGCCGCACGCTCACCTCGCGAACAGGGAACTCGTAGAGCACTTCGCGCAAGACACCCTTGACGTCCTCCACGTCCATACGCATGCAGTCGAGGGGGATGACCGGTACCTGGTACTTTTGGGACAAGTCGGTGGCAAGGTCCTTAGCCTCTCTCGACCACGGTGCCACAGAGTTGAGGATCGCGACGAAAGGCTTGCGCAGCTGGCGCAGCTCCGCTATGACCCGCTCTTCCGCCTGCGCGTAATTCTCCCTCGGGATCTCGGTGATCGAGCCGTCCGTCAGTACGACCAGGCCGATGGTCGAGTGGTCCGCTATCACCTTTCTCGTTCCGAACTCGGCCGCGTCCTCGAACGGGATTTCGTAGTCGAACCACGGCGTCACGACCATCCTCGGGCCGGCTTCGTCCTCGTACCCGAGCGCTCCCCTCACCGTGTAGCCGACACAATCAACGAGCCTGACCCGGACCTTGACGTTGTCTTCGAGCTCGACTTCCACGGCCTCGCTGGGCACGAACTTGGGCTCGGTGGTCATGATGGTCCTTCCGCCACCGCTCTGCGGGAGTTCGTCCACAGAACGCTGTTTGTCGTACATGTCGGAGATGTTCGGAAGTACCAGGAGGTCCATGAAACGTTTGATGAACGTGGACTTGCCCGTTCTGACCGGCCCGACCACTCCGATGTAGATATCGCCGCCAGTTCGTGTGGCGATGTCCTGGAAGATGTCGAACGTCTCCATACCGGCTCCCTCCCCCGGCACCGGGTCGCACCCGGCTTTCAGAATAATGTATATGAGCGGAGGGAGCGATTATTACCCAGGCTCCCAAAATCGTGGACGGACACCCGCTCAAGTGGCTTGCGCCGGAACCGTCGGAGTGAAGGGTGAAGGCGGGTCATGCGCCGCGCTTCGGGAGACCATGGCGGGCCAGCCCGGTCAGGTGCTGCTATTGCAAGGCCGCCGGTGTCCTACGAATTGCCCTTGATCAAGGAGAACGCCTCGGCTCTCGCCGCAACGTCCTTCCGGAATAGTCCTCGCACCGCGGAGGTCACGGCGATGCTTCCCGGCTTGGTCACGCCTCGCATGGACATGCACATGTGCTCTGCTTCTATCACCACCACGACCCCGTGAGGTTTCAGAGCCTCGTCTATCATGTCCGCGATCTCGCTTGTGAGCCTCTCCTGCAGCTGGGGACGCCTTGCGACCGTCTCGACCACTCGCGCGAGCTTGCTCAGCCCCACGACTCGCCCCCCCTTGGGCAGGTAGGCCACGTGAGCCTTCCCGTGGAATGGCAAGAGGTGATGCTCGCACATGGAGTAAAATGGGATGTCCTTGATGATGACCATCTCCTCATGGTGCTCGTTGAACAGGGGTGTGAGAAGGTCACGAGGGTTCTTGCCGATTCCACAGAAGATCTCCTCGTACATCCGTGCTATCCTGCGGGGCGTCTCTCGGAGACCCTCACGGTCCGGATCCTCCCCGATTGCCTCGAGGATCTCTCTGACAGCGCGCATGATCCTTGCTTCGTCCAATCTCCTGTACCTCCTGATGTACGTCGCTATATAGGTCGCTCGCAGCGGGTGGCCTGAGCGCCGGGCGCACTCCCGCGCCTTGCCACGTTGCCCGCTCGTCCCCGACGCGCGCCTCGCGCCCGGGACGGCATCCCAACTCGAAGCTACGAGCCTCCGGACCTAACGTCCAAAATGGTCTCGAGAACGAGCGCAAGCGCATGAAGGTCCATGGCGTTGTGCTCAAGGATGGGACGTATGAGGGCGGGATTCCGGCTTCTCACGAACTCGTGGTACGCCTCTGGAATCAAGGCCCCCGGGATGTCGCCGTGGCGCTCGTACCCGAGTAGGTGCGCGGCCACCGTCACGAGCCTGCAATCCGGCAGCACGTCCCGATAGAGGCGGCGCACCACCCTGAGCAAGTCCACGTGGAGTTCGCACGACACGCATTCCATGCCATGAAAGGCCATTCGGTCCCGAATGTAGGGAAGATCGAACCTGTGTCCGTTGTAGGTCGCTACCACCTGGACCTTGTCCAGCTCGTCTCTGACTGCCGACAGCACGGCGGCCTCCTCTTCGTATGATCTGGCGAGATACTGCCGCAGGAACACCCCGCGATCCTCGCAAAACCCCATGATTCCCACGAGAAAGAGCGGCTGCGTGCTATAGAGTCCTGTGGTCTCGATGTCCACGAACGCTATCGCGGTCTCTGGATAGTGCGTCAAGAGGTCCAGCTCAGATGCTCCGCACCTCAAGAGCGTCTTGCGGTCGCCGTTCTCGATGGCTTCCAGCATGGCTCGTGCTGCCGTGCCCCAGCGCGAGTGCTGGCACAGGCGCGCGAGATCGCTGTAGCCCTGGGCCTTCAGTTTCTCCTCGGTTCTCGGTCCGACACCCCGCAGAAGCTTGAGGTTACGTCGAAGGCTCTCTCGACCGCGCCCCGGCGACACATACACCGGAGGCAACGTGCGCCGGGCGACGTAGTAGTCTCCCTCTCCCAAGAGGTCATCTGCGGGCCTCGGCCATGTGGTCACTGTCCTCTCTCCCACTTCTTCTCCCTTGCTCTCCCTCTTCGCGATCGGTTCCACCCTTCGCCGCACGGCGGCAACGTCGCATAAAACATTCGCTATGCAGCCGTGGAACCCTCCCCCAAAGGAAAGGCGACGGGGCCGGCCGTCCGCGCGACCGACCCCGTCTGCGGCCTCATCCCAGACTCCAGAACCCCACGTGCGGCTTACGCGCGCGCCAGCTCTTCAGCCCTTTGGCCAGGATTAGTGATAACCGGAGTCTGCACCCCGCGAAGGCTGCGCCATGTGGTGTTTCTGCTTGAAGTCCTCCGAGAACGTGCTGGAAAAGTGAATTACATACCCGGAATCGAGCGTGATGAGGACCTCCTCCCAGTACCCCGGGTCTTGCGGTCCCGCCGCGCTCGTGCGCACGTCCACGCCCACAATGACTGTGCCCACCACATTCTGCCGGAACCCTTCGATATCGTCAATCAGATAGCAGGCCACGGCCATCCCTCCCTGATTGATCTCACTTCCAGTGTCCGGCACCCACCGGCCAGCGGGTGTGCGCCTGCGTCCTCCGACGCCGTTCGCGCTACTATCCTATTTGCGGGCCTAGTCAGCGATGACGCGAACCCGGTACAGGATTTCGCCCTCCTTGCCCTTGGGCACCTTGATCTTGAACGCGGCCGTGTTCGCGTCCAGTTTCTGGTACGACGTGGGGACACAGCTCAGAATGGCCCATTCACCGTAGAACCTCTCGATGACCGTGATCTCCACATCTTCGTCCTTGTGGTTGCGCAGTCTGATACAGCACGCTTCCTCGTAAGAGCTCGGCCCGGTCTTCTTGTAGTCGGTGACCAGCCGTTCGCCCACTATGTCAAAAGCGTTGCCGACATAGAGCTCGACGGTCTCATCCCGCGGCGTGTGTGCTATCTTGTCTTCACCAACGAATGCCAGGCTCCCGTCGGCAGACGCCTTGTACACGCGCACCTGCCCCGCCGGAAGCGGGATTCCCAGCCTTGCATCGGTTTTGTTCTGGAACTGCACGATGACCTTGACGTCCCCGGTCTCCTTCTGTCCCGCGTATTTCTCGTACTCGGGGGAGCGTCGCGGACTTTCGAACACGTACAGTTTCTTCACGGGCACGTTCGACGCCGAGAGCAGCTCGATCTGCTTCGACTGGTTGTCCTGCACTGTGGTGCGGCGCCCGAGCTCGTAAGAGTGGTATTCGAAAAGCGGCTGCTCTCGGAATGCGTCAACGGCAAGCGTGGTCGCCAAGAGTCCTGCCGTCGCCTTGAAGGCCGCCTCCGGCTCGGCCGCACGCACCCCACCCGCCACGAGTCTCAGGGAGGCATTGCGGAACGTCGCTCCGCTCTCGTTGTCCAACGTGACCCACCCGTCGAGGGCGACGTGCTTCTCCGCCGGGTCCAGCACGCAGGCGTAATTCGCTCGCCAGCCAAGGCCCTCCGCGAGATAGGTCACCCCTATCACGTGGCTGCCGTCTGATTTCGCGTCCACGAGCCACGAGAGGGTTGGGCGCAGGAAGAGACCTGAGGGCAACGAAGGGAGCTCTACCTCACCCAGCGGGTCGAGAAGGATCTTCCCGTCCATCTCGACCGTGAGCCTGCCTTGAGGGTCAACGGCCAGAAGACGGGCCGGGCGCACGACGCCGTCGCGGTTCAACCCTATCTCCTTGCCTACATACTTCTCGAGGAGACCGACCCTGCTCGCGAGGTCGTACTCAAAACTCTGCTCGATGACGTTGAGATCGCCTGGTGCGGTGAGCGACCTGAGACGGACCGATGACGAGTCCAGCTCTTTGGGGACGTCGGGGAAGCACAAGAGGTTGAGGCCTTTCGCGAGCGAGACCACGCGCTCCTCCCGAACCAATGCAAGGCCGCTGCTATAGACTGTAAGCGACACGTTCCTTTGGTGATCGAGAGCCGCCTCCGCTACTTCCACGCGCGCTTCCTGCGCGAACGCCAGGCCTGGAGCGACACACGCCGTTGCGGCTATCAAAGCAAGCACTACGAACAAACGAGGGCTCCATCTTTCACGCAGCACTCCATCTCCCTCCTCTCAGCTGTCTACGCTGTCTGCGTCTAGTGTGCGTTGCGTCTGCGCCACGGGAAGGGCTTCCATACGAGCGCGAGGAATCGTTCCCAAGGGCGGCCACCACCCACCCGAGCGTTTCTCGTCAGCTCGCGAGCTCGGCCACGGTCGACGCGTCGAGCCGCCTCACGACCTCCGTCACCAACGCCACGGTCCGGTCATAGTCTTCGCGGCTGATGAGCGACACGTGGCTGTGTATGTAGCGGGACGGCACGCCGATCACAACGGACGGGACTCCCACGCCGTGCAGGTGGATTCTACCCGTGTCGGCCGCTCCGCCCTCCATGAAGTCGGTCTGGTAGGGTATGCCGAGATCCTTCGCCGTCTCGATGACGAGGTCGCGCAGCTTCGAATTGGGGATGAGCGATCTATCGTAGATGAGGATGACAGGACCCGCGCCGATCCGCTCCTGCACCCTCTCCTTGTCCGATCCCGGAACGTCGTTCGCTATTCCAACCTCGAGCGCGAACGCCACGTCGGGGTCGACTAGGTCCGCGCTGGTCTCCGCCCCGCGGAGGCCCACTTCCTCTTGAACCGTGCCGACTCCGTACACCGTGTTGGGATGGGTCGTGCCGGCGAGGTTCTTGAGCACGCTTATGAAGAGGGCACACCCCACCCTATCGTCCCACGCCTTGCCGAGGTACAGGTCTGCGTTCCTTAGGACCTCAAAACTGCTGACCGGGACTATCGGGTCACCCGGACGGATTGCGAACTCGCCAGTCGCCTGCTCGAAACTGGTCGCCCCGACGTCTATGAACATGTCCTTCTTCTCTACGACTTTCTTTCTCTCTTCCTCGGTGAGCAGGTGCGGCGGCTTAGAACCAATGACCCCTGGCACATCGCCCGAGGCCGTCTTGATCACCACTCTCTGCGCCAACAAGACCTGATCGAACCACCCACCCAGCGGTATGAACCTCACGAATCCCTCGGGAGTCACAGACTTCACCATGAAGCCGATCTCGTCCATGTGGGCCGCCAGCATTATCCTGGGCCTGTCGCTCGTGCCCCGGCGCCGCGCGACCAAGCTTCCAAGTCGGTCTTGCTCTATCACGGCGAATTGTTCGAGGTGCTTCCTGATGATCTTGCGTACCTCCCTCTCGTATCCAGGCACTCCCGGAGCTTCCGAGAGCTCTCTGAGCATCATGGCAGTGTCATCCACCGGTGGAAAACCCCCCTTGAGTTTGCTGGGCGAGCCACCCCTGCACACTATTCCCTTTGGCGGTCCGCCGCCGCCCCTTTACTTCGCCACCTCTTGGTCCTATCCTGCATGTTCGCTCGCCGTGAAAAAAGATCGAGGAACGCATCTGTCGTTCCTCGATTCGATCCACATCGTGCGGCGGTTTGATGCCCCTGCGCAAGCTACCCCGGGGAGATCTTCGTCACGTCGTGCTCCTCGAAGATCCCCCTTTTCACCTCGGAAGCCACTATTCGGCGGGCCTTGAATAGATCGCGGATGTACCTGCACGCGACCATGGGGTCCACCTTCTCCCCGCATGTAAACACGTCGACCGCAGCATACCTGTGCTCCGGCCAGGTGTGGATGGCCAGGTGGGACTCGGATATAACCACCACACCACTCACACCCTGAGGGCTGAATTTATGAAACGCCACCTCGCGGATCTCGGCCCCTGCCCGCAAAGCAGCGTCCACCATTATCTCTCGCACGGCTTCTATGTTGTCAAGCACCTCAGGGTCACATTCGTACGCCTCGCACAGGATATGACGCCCCAAAGTGTTTGCCATCCAAAGTCCCGCCTCCCTTCCAGCTCTCTCCCTTCTGATCGGTGACTTGCCCGATCAACGCAATTTTAGCAGATCGCCCCCCAAAGTCAAGGGAATCTCCGCAATTCGCGTCGTCAGCCTGTGCCTTCCAGGGGGTCTTCCCCACCCTCCTCTTCTCTCTCCGCCGCTGGCTCCAGCATATCTTCTCGAGACAATGCCGTGAGGCCGGATAGCACCGCCAGCATCACATGGTGCCTCGAAAGACCCCCTTGAACATACGCCACGTACGGCGGCCGGAGCGGTGCGTCCACAGTCAGTTCCGAGGACGACCCCTGCACGAAGGTTCCGCCGGCCATGATGACGCTGTCCGCATATCCCGGGAGCGGGCTCGGTTCGGGGGAGTATTTCGCGTTCACCGGGCTTGCGACGTGAAAACCGCGACAGAACGCAAGCAACCTGCGCCTCGTGAACATCCTCACCGCTAGGACAGTGTCTGAGCGCGCTTCCCTCTCGTCAGGCATCGTGGGATAGCCGAGCGCCCGGAAGAGTCTCGATGCCACGGTCGTTCCCGCCAAGGATTCCGCTACGACCACCGGTGCGAGGAAGAAGCCCTGCAGTATCAAGCGGGAATGCCCAAGGCTCGGCCCGACCGCCCCGCCAACTCCTGGCGCTGTGAGACGAGCCGCGACGCGTTGCACGAGCTCGCGTCTGCCGACGACGTATCCCCCAGCGGGGGCTATCCCGCCACCGGGATTCTTGATGAGTGAGCCCGCAGCTACGTCCGCGCCCACTGCCGTGGGTTCCATATCCTCGGTGAACTCACCATAGCAGTTGTCCACGACCACGAGAGCGTCCGGTTTTTCTGCCTTGACTCCTCGGACGATCTGCTCTATCTCGGCAGCCCTCACCGATGGTTGCCAGGAGTATCCGCGGGACCGCTGAATGAACACTATCCTCGTGCGATCGCCCACCGAACGCCTTATCTCGCCCACGTCGAGATCGCGCCGCTCGACGTTCCTCGGGACGACGCGCCACGTAATTCCAAGCTCCGCACACGACCCGGGCACGCGACGCCCCATGCCCACCACGTCTCGTAAGGTGTCGTACGGTTCGCCCGTTGCGAACAGGATCTCGTCACCGGGCCTGAGGAGGCCGAAGAGGCAAAGAGCGAGCGCGTGGGTGCCGGAGACTATCTGGTGCCGCACGATGGCTGCTTCCGCGCCGAAAACGCTGGCGAAGATCGCTTCGGCGACTTCTCTTCCCCGGTCGTCATACCCGTACCCGGTCGTGCCGCCGAAATCCTGGTCGGTCAGGCCGTTCTCCCTGAACGCCCTCAATACCCTCCCAAGGTTGCGCCGCGCCAAGGCGTCGATGCGCCCAATCTCCTGTTTGCACGCCTCCTCAGTCTCGCGCGCGAGCGCCGCTAAGGAGGGGTCGATTCCGAGATCGCTCTCGATGATCCCATCGACGATCTCATCGACGAGGCTCTCGGCTCCTTCCGGCCCCTTCGCTTCTGGCATGTCCCCCCGTCCCCTCATGAGTACCTGACTCCAGCCTCCTCGAGACGCGCTATCGCCTCTTCCAGCCTCGCGTCGCTGAGAGTGACGGATATCCTGAAATAGCCCTCGCCTGCGGACCCGTACCCGACTCCGGGCGTCACGAACACTCCCGCTGTATCGAGCAGGTGTCGGGAGAACTCTATCGACGAATAACCGTGCGGCACGGGCGCCCAGATGTAGAACGTCCCCTTCGGAGGTTCGAGGGCCCATCCCAAGCGGTTCAGCGCATCGACAATTCTCCGTCGACGCTCCGCGTACGCGTTCAGCACCCGAGTCAAGTGCTCGGGGGGTGTTTCAAGGGCCGCTATCGCGGCGTATTGGACAGCTTGGAAGATGCCGGAGTCGAGGTTGGTCTTGAGCCTGCCGAGCGCGCCTATGACCTCCCTGCATCCGACCGCCCACCCAATGCGCCATCCGGTCATGTTATAGGTCTTGGAAAGGGAGTGGAACTCTATCCCGACTTCTTTCGCGCCAGGGACCTGAAGGAAACTCGGAGCCTGGTACCCATCGAAGGCTATCTCGCTGTAGGCAGCGTCGTGACACACGATGATGGAATTCGCCCTCGCGAACTCCACTACCTGTTCGAAGAACTCAGTGCCGTCGACCGTGGCAGCTGTGGGATTGTTCGGATAGTTGATGAACATCAGCTTGGCCTTTGCCCTCACGTCCGCCGGGATGGAGTCCAGGTCGGGAAGCCAGCCGTTCTCCGGGCGGAGCCTCATCGGAAACGGATCCCCCCCTGCGAGCAACACCGCGGTGGCGTACACGGGGTACCCTGGGTCAGGGACGAGAGCGAGGTCCCCGGGGTCGATGAAACACCACGGGACGTGTGCAAGGCCTTCCTTCGAGCCTATGAGGGACACCACCTCGGTGTCGGGATCGAGCGCCACACCAAACCTTCGCTCGTACCAACCGGCCACCGCTGCGCGGTACTCGCGTAGGCCCTCGTAACTCGGGTAACGGTGGTTCGCTGGGTCGTCCGCCGCTTCCTTGAGCCGTGCCACCACGTGCGGAGGCGTCGGGAAGTCGGGGTCTCCGATGCCGAGGCTGATTACGTCGACGCCGCGCTCGCGTACACGCGCTATCTGGCGATCCACCTCGGCGAAAAGGTACGGAGGCAGGTTAGTGATCCGTCGTGCTTCCTGAATCTTCACTTCAACCACTCCTCGAGGTCATCGATGATCCCTGTGAATACGTGTGTCGCGGGGCCGGTCATGAAGACATGATCGTCCTCGTTCCATTCCACGAAGAGTGTCCCGCCGGGAAGGTGCACGCGTGCGGATCTCCCCGAGAATCCGCGTCTTGACGCGGCAACCAAAGACGCGCACGCCCCCGTCCCGCAGGCGAGAGTCGGACCCGCGCCTCTCTCCCACACGCGCACTGTGAGATCCTCCTTTCCATTCACCTGGACGAACTCCACGTTCGTTCTGTCCGGAAAGAGAGGATCGCGCTCGATGGCCGGCCCGAGTCGCTCAAGGTCCACGGCAGCCACGTCAGGCACGAAGACGACGCAATGGGGATTCCCCATGGACACGCACGTGATCTCGAATCTGCCTGCTGCAAGGTCATGCGCTTCGCCCACCACAAACGGCCCGGCGGCTGCGACCGGTATCCTGTCCGGCCGGAACACGGGGGCTCCCATGTCCACGCGGACCTGTCCGGCGAATTCGCCCTCAAGTATCACCTCTGCTCGAACCGTCGCGCCTTTAGCTTCGATGGACACTGAGGGACCGCGCGCAAGGCCGCTGTCTTGTGCGTACACGGCCACACACCTCGAGGCGTTGCCGCACATGCGCGCCTCGCTGCCGTCGCTGTTGAAGATGACCATTCTGACGTCGGCGTGGTCCGATGGCAAGACGAGCACCACCCCATCGGCACCCACTCCCGTGCGCCTGTTGCAGAGGCGCACCGCACCTCTCGCCCATCGCGCCGCGTCCGCGTCAGTAAACGCGTTTGCCTTGACAAAGTCAAAAAGGACGAAGTCGTTCCCTAGGCCGTGCATCTTCACGAACACCGTGCCTAGCCCATCGGCCTCTGCCATCGCGCTATCGTTCCTCTCTCGCGCCTGTCCGTCGTCCATGACCCTCACCTCGAGGGCATGTCCATTTCCTGTCTCGGGGCCTGGCCCGCGACCGTGCTCCGAGCTTCCGGCGTTCTCGGACGTTGCCAGGTCCTGCAGAAGGAAGGCGACCCATTATTCGGCTGTTATTCGCGCTCGGGCGGTGATCTCCTGCTTGAGCTCTCGGGTTCGTTCGAGAGTTCGTTCTCGGAGTCCGGCCCCTTCCTCGTTCGCGTGCCCGTCCCACATATGGTGCACCTTCCGCGTTCCAGGGATTCGCGACGCATTTCGATGGGCGCGAAGACTGCGCCGTCCCTGAAACCCTCGGTCCGGCCGTGCCTGTGGCCGATGATGTATCCGAGGAGGAACGCCACCATTGCCAGCAACAGCCAGGAGTCAATCGACATCCGCATCGGCCCCGCCTCCTCTGCAGCCTGGGACGAGGCGACTGGCGACTTCGATCGCGGGGGCGCACAGACACACGAGGAACGTCGTGCGTTTGTCCACGACCAGCGCGCCCAGGAGCGCTATGAGGCACAGCAAGAAAGCCTCACCCTTGCCGAGGCGCCGGGCAAGGTTGGCGCGGCCGGCCGCGCGGTCGGAAGCGAAGTCCCTGAGGTCGTCCGCGAGCTGGACGACGGTCATCAGGAGCACCGAGACCAAGGCGAGCCGCCAGCCAAACAGAAGGCACGTCACCAGGGCTACGACCGCTGACTCCATCCACGCTGAGAGCCCGAGCGGCAGCATGTCGCCGGGATTCTTCAGCATCCCCACCACGTACGCCGCGAGCACGAGAGGACATGCGAGGCGCAAGTTCATGGCGCAGCCGATGAGCGCAAACACGAGTGAGTAGAGCACGGCCCCGCCACCCAGGGCGCGCACAAGGGAGGGCTGTCCTTGAGATATGTCCGCCTCGTAGTCGAGATGGTCGTCCATCAGTTTGATGGCCACACCTGCCAGGCCGACCGCGATGAGGTCCACTGCGAACCTAGAGACGACGGAGGACATGTCGCTTCACCTCCCGCAGCCCGGTCTTCGCGACAGCCGAGACGGGGACCACGGTATGACCCCAGAAGGCCCTTTGGAGCCTGGCAAGACCCCGTGCGGCCTCAGGTAGGTCCATTTTGTTCGCCACGATGACATACCCTCCTCTGGACCCCGCAAAGTCTGCGATCTGCCTGTCGACCGTGTCGGCAGCGATGCCGGACTCGCATCGCCCCGCCTCAGCCGCGTCCAGGACGTGCAGGATGACGTCGGCAGGACGGATGCTCCCCAGAGTCTGCGCGATCGCCTTCCGAAGTTGGGGGTCCTCATGAATGTAGTCGACCACGCCGGTCGTATCCACAAGCTCTACGATCCTACGACCCTTTCCCGCCGGCAGTCCCACCACGACGGACTGGAGGCACCGGGTCTGGTGAGGACGCGGTCCGACGAGCTCTCGAACTGCCTCGCTTATGGAGTAGCTTCTCACCTCTTTGTCCCCGCGTGGGTGCCAGAAGGTGACGTCCACTGTGTCGGCCCTCAGATGCTCGGCGAGCCTGAGGACGAGAAGGGTCTTGCCGACGTTCGGCCTGCCAACGATCACACAACGCTTCATCACTGTACGCCATCCTCGGGCGATCGGCCCGGCCGGTGTGCGGCAGGTCGGCCTCGCGCCGTGCGCTCTCCACGTCTTCCGCGCTCAGAGATCGTCGGTGATGTCCTCCCGGCGGATGAGCATGAGCTCTTCTCTGGAAAGGTGCTGCTTCTCCACCAAGCGCAGCGCCTGGCGCCTGATGGCGCGTTCGATCAAGTTCCGCACGAGCCGCGCGTTTCCGGAGTGCTCGTTTCCAGGACCGGCTCTTCGACTCAGGAGGAACTCCAGCCTCGCGCGGGCGGCGACATCGAGACGGTAGTCCCTCTTCCTGAGCATGAGGTCGGCGATGCGAAGGAGTTCGTCTGTGCTGTAGTCGGGAAAGTCTATATGGATGGGGAATCGCGATCTGATTCCGGGATTCGCGCTGATAAAGGTGGTCATCTCATCACGGTAGCCTGCGAGGATGACGATGAACCTGTCCCTAAAGTCCTCCATCCCTTTTACGAGCGTGTCGATGGCTTCCTTGCCGAAGTCCTTCTCGCCGCCCCTCGCAAGCGAGTATGCCTCGTCGATAAAGAGTATTCCGCCGAGGGCCTTCTTAATCTGTTCCCGGGTTTTCTGCGCCGTGTGCCCGATATACTCCCCAACGAGGTCCGCTCGTTCCCTCTCGACGAGGTGCCCCTTTTCGAGGACCCCCATCTCCCGGAATATCTTGCCGAAGAGACGTGCGCACGTCGTCTTGCCCGTCCCCGGGTTCCCGCTGAAGATCATATGAAGGACGAGGGGCTCCGACGTGAGCTGCCGAGCCGCCCTGATCTGCTGGATCTTCACGTACGCAACTATCTCGCGCACGAGCGCCTTTACCCTGTCCAACCCGATGAGGCTGTCGAGCTCGGCGAGAACCTCTTTCAGCCGTCCGTCGTTGGTGCCAGCGCTCGCGCTGGCGCCGGTCGGCGACGGGTCCGTGGCGTGGTGCGGCCCCGCGGGCCTTGCCTGCCCGGGTTCGGCCGCCCTCTTCAGGGCCTCCAGCGCTTGGACCGGTGAAAGCTTCCCCTCCTCCAGATCCATGAGAACCAGGCTTGGATCCCTGGGCTCGAAAGCAAGCATGCCCCCATACCACCCCCCGCTTTCTCAGGTGACGGCAAACTCGAGCGCGCGTATGCCCTAACCTTACGTTTCCCGCGGCACGAGCCACGGGCTGTGCTGGCAAGGACCTAGCGGGCTCCGAGACCTGATGCGGCTAGAGGTTCGACTATATATCGTATGCTGCCCGCCGCGTTCCGTTCATTACGAGTTGTCATTATGTGTTGGGGCTGTCTTCCGGCTCGCTCGGCGGAACGAGCGCCACCGGGCGTGAGGGGGTGATCGTGGAAATGGCGTGCTTATAGATTAGGTCCTGCTTCGTGCCGTCTGACAGGACCACGGTGAAGCTGTCGAAGCCTTTCACCAGTCCCTTCATCTGGTAGCCGTTGACGAGGTACACGGTTACCGGGATCTCCTGGCGTTTCACGGCGTTCAATATCACGTCTTGGAGATTCGGCGTCGGCTTGCTCATTCGCTCCTTCATCCTCCCCCGCTCCTGCACCCCGTAACAGCGCGGTGCATTATGCGGCCCAGCATACGGCCCAGCGCACGATGCTCTGCCGTCGGTACCCGCCCCGTCGAGCGCGTGCCGAGCACCGGCGACACCGATCTTCTACATCGCGGCGAGCTTTCCTTTGACGAGCGCGAGGACGCATGTGGCCGCCTCCCGCACCGACGAAAAGGAGCCGAGGTCCACCCACTCTACCCTTGGATCCGCTCGGAACCAAGTCAGTTGACGCTTGGCGTAACGCCTCGTGTTTCGCTTCATTGCCTCTACCGCGTCTGAAAGAGAGCACATCCCGCGCAGGTGGTCGACTATCTCCTTGTAGCCCAGGGCCTGCCCCGCGGTGAGCGCTCGCTCGTAGCCGCGGTCGAGGAGGGCTCGAGTCTCGTCCACAAGCCCATCCCGAATCATCGCGTCGCATCTTCGGTCTATCCGTTCGTACAGTGCTTCCCTTTCGCGCACGAGCCCCACCATGACGAGCCTGTCTACGCGCATCCTGCCCGCTCCCCCTTTGCGCCACATCTCAGAGATCGGGCGTCCCGTCACCGCGTGTACCTCGAGGGCTCTGATGATTCTGCGTGCGTCGTTTGGGTGTATCCGGTGGGCGGCAACGGGGTCGACTTCAACAAGACGCTGGTGAAGGGCTGGGGCTCCGTGCACCTTGGCTTCAGCTTTCAGCTCCCTGCGAAGCTCAGGTGAGGTTCCTCCCCATGGAAAGAGGAAATCGTCGACAGCAGCTCTCACGTAGAGCCCTGTGCCGCCCACAAGGACGGGAACCAGCCCCCTGGACGCGATGTCTCGGATCGCGGCACGGGCAAGTTCCTGGAAGATCGCGACGTTGAATGCCTCGTCCGGGTCCACCACGTCGATGAGGTGATGGGGCACGAGCGAGCGCTCCGCGGGGCTGGGTTTGGCGGTGCCTATGTCCATGTGCCTGTACACTTGCATCGAGTCGCAGGACACGATCTCGCCGGGCAGTCTCGCAGCGACTTCCATGGATACGTCGGTCTTGCCCACGGCGGTGGGTCCGACGATGACGACCAGAACGTCTGGGGAGGTATGTGTCATCGCAAGCGTCCTC
This sequence comes from Bacillota bacterium, assembly GCA_024653485.1. Lineage (NCBI taxonomy): Bacteria > Bacillati > Bacillota > Bacillota bacterium. The sequence goes on from JANLFY010000003.1 coordinate 17,771, forward strand.
GTGACCTCGGATTCTTCGTGCCTTGTCGTCGTGGCCGTTCGCCTCCCATTGCTGCGTGGCGCCTCCGTCTGAGCCCCGTCGCGCGGCCGCTGTAACCTGGCTCCCGACGGCGGATGACCGCGAGCGAGGGCAGGTCCCAGCCCCCCGAGGGCCTGACCGCCCCTGCGCCGGGCCGTTCACGCCCGGCGGAAAGCCCTGTCGAGCTCGGCCCTGCTGATCCTGACAAGAGTCGGCCTCCCGTGGGGACAGGAGTACGGATCGCCAGCCTGCGCGAGGTCGGCGAGAAGCCTTTCGACCTCCGGCGGCTCCAGCGCGCTGTGGGCTTTCACCGCGGCACGGCAAGCGATCTCCGCGGCTAGGCGGGCTCGCCAGCTTGCGCCGTCGCGCATACCGCCGCCCGCGGGCTCGTCATCGAGACATGCTTCGAGCGCCTCCTTGAGGATCAGGGCTACGTCACTTGTCCGGCGCGACGCGCCAAGGACCGAAGGCACCGCGCGCAGGAGGAAGGACGACGGACCGAAGGGTTCGAGGACGAACCCTGCCTTCGCAAGCTCTTCAAGCGCGTCGGCCACCCTGGAGGCGAAGCGCGGCGCGAGCTCCAGCGTCGTCGGGATCACCGTCTGCACCTCGGGCTTCTCACCGGAAAGACCTCGGAGAACTGCTTCGTAAAGGACACGTTCATGCGCGGCGTGCTGGTCGACTATGACGAGGTCGCTCCCGTCGGTCGCGAGCACGTACGCCCCCATGAACATGCCGAGCGGCACGAGGACCGCACTATCGCTGTCGCGTCCTCCTCGAGAGGAGGAACGTGGGCGCGACCCAATCCAAAGCGGAGCTCCCTGGATGCCTTGTTGGGCGGGCGCGGTCCAGGCGTCCAGCGGTTTCGGATGCTCACCGCCGAACGCGGTCTGTCTTGCACCGTCTGTTGCGGCCTCGTGTCCCGCGACGGGCGCAGGCGAAAGGCGATACTGACCCCCATCGTCCCGCGTCGTTCCCGCCGTCGCTCGCCTTTCCGCCTCGCGCAACTCGAGGCTCCGGCCGAGGTCGGGCACGGCCGCTGCTGAGCGCAGCGCGGATGCGGCAGCCTTCGCCGCGAGCTGGTACACCTCGTGACCGACTGAGAACTTGGCTTCCCGTTTCGCCGGGTGGACGTTGACGTCAACCGACCTCGGATCAGTGGAGATCCAGAGGAAGACAGCGGGGTACCGACCAGACGGGAGCCTCCTGCCATAAGAGTTCTCGATGACCCGCACGACAGCGGATGCAGACACCGGCCTCCCGTTGACGAAGACGCACTGCGCGTCCCGATTGGCCTTTGTCACGTTGGGAGGCGATATGAGCCCCTCGATCCTCGTCGTGGGCGTTCCGGCTACCACCGGCAGGAGGGTCCTCGCGAGGCTCGCGCCGTACACCGCTGCGACGGCAGCCCGTCTGTCTACAGCATGGCCTCCCTGTACGAGGAGGACCTCGCGTCCGCCTTGGATGAGCCTGAACCTCACCTTTGGCCACGCAAGGGCCAGCCTCGCCACGACATCGTGAATGTGGTCCAGTTCCGTCGCCGGGCGCCTCTGGAACTTGCGTCTGGCGGGGGTGTTGAAGAAGAGATCTCGGCAGGTCACAGCTGTGCCTACCGGGGACGGGGCATCCTCTTCGAATAGAAGGGTGCCCCCTTCGTACACTATTCTTGTGCCGGCCGCATCCTCCTCCCGCCGCGTCACGAGCTCCACCCTGGCGACTGCCGCGATGCTGGCAAGGGCCTCTCCCCTGAATCCCAGGGTTAGGATGCCCTGGAGGTCAGCGGGTCCGCGAATCTTGCTCGTGGCATGTCTCAAGAACGCGGTTCTCGCGTCGCGCCGGCTCATTCCCGAGCCATCGTCGCTCACCCTGATGAAGTCGCCGGGCACGCCGGCGACCTCGACGGTCACGGCGGACGCCCCCGCATCGATGGAATTCTCAACGAGCTCCTTGACGACGGACGCAGGGCGTTCCACGACTTCACCCGCGGCGATCTTGTTGATGGTTTCGTCGTCGAGCACCACTATGGTTTCGTCGCTTCGTGCCATCCCCCTCACCCGTTCTCCTCCAACCTCGCCTTGAGCTCGGCAAGCTTCTGAAGCGCCTCGATGGGCGTCATCCTGTTCACGTCCACCGCTCCCAGCTCTGCGAGAATCGCCTCACGCGTTTCGCTCGTGGGTGCTCGACGCGAAATGCATCCTTCTTCGGTGCGATCACCGCCTTGCCCCGAAGCCGGTGATACCTCCCTCTCTCGCCCGCCTTCGTCACAAGCGGCGCCGCCGGCGGCGGTCCCAGGGCCGTCTTCGCCCATCAACATTGCCAGGAGGCTGGTCTGCTGCGGTCGCGACGGGCTGCGCCTCTCGAGGTCCCGCAGTATCGAGCCTGCGCGCCTCACCACTTGGGCCGGCATCCCGGCCATTCGGGCCACGTTTATCCCGTAGCTCCTGTCGCATCCACCGGGGACGACCCTGAAAAGGAACACGACCTCGCCCTCCCGCTCCTCGGCTTCCACGCGGAAGTTCCTCACCCTTGGCAGCTTGGTCGCGAGCTCTGTCAGCTCATGGAAGTGGGTGGTGAAAACGGTCTTCGCACCGACCCTGTCGTGAAGATGCTCGATGACCGCTTGGGCTATGGCCATTCCATCGTAGGTGCTCGTGCCCCTGCCAAGCTCGTCTATGAATATGAGCGTCCTCTCCGTCGCGCGGGCGAGGATGGCTGCCGTTTGGAGCAGCTCCACCATGAACGTGGACTTTCCCGAGGCTATCTCCTCGCCGGAGCCCGCTCTGACCGCTATCCTATCGGTGAGCGGAACGCGCGCTGATGCGGCGGGCACAAAGCTTCCAATGTGTGCCATGAGAACGATGAGGAGGACGGATTTCCCGAAGGTGCTCTTGCCTGCCATGTTCGGCCCGGTGAGCACCATGATCTGACATTCTTCCGGGCCGAGCCGGGCGTCGTTGGGAACGTACGTGCCTGGAGGCAGGGTCGCCTCCACGACGGGGTGCCTGGCACCCACTAACTCGAGGTCTCTGCCTTCGTGAACCTCCGGTCTCACATAGCCCCGCGAGGCTGCCACCTCAGCAAGGCTCGCGAACACGTCTGCTTCCGCGAGCGCTTGCGCCGCCTGTTGAATCCTCTCGGTCTCGCGCGCCACGCGCGCCCGCACGTCGCAGAAGATCTCGTATTCCAGGCGAGACATCAGCTCTTGGGCTTTCAGGATGGCTGCTTCATGCTCCTTGAGCTCTGGAGTGACGAACCGTTCCGCTCCTGAAAGGGTTTGCTTCCGAATCCACTCGCTCGGCACGAGGTGGAGGTTGGGCCGGGTCACTTCTATGTAGTACCCAAAAACCTGGTTGTAGCCGACCTTCAGGGACTTTATGCCTGTCCTCTCCCTTTCCGTCGTCTCCAGTGATGCGAGGAATTCGCGGCTTCTCGCCGTCGCACGGCGCAGCTCATCGAGGTCCTCATTGTAGCCGTCTCTTATCATGCCGCCTTCCGTGAGCACAGACGGGGGGTCGCTCGCGATGGCGGCCGTGATGACCTCGCGCACGTCGGAAAGGTCGCCCAACCTCCCCGCGAGCCTGCGAAGGGCCTCGCACCTCGATCTGCCCAGGGTGTCCCTCACATCCGGGATTGCCGCAAAGGATTCCGCCAGCGCTACGAGATCGCGCGCCCCCGCGGTGGAGGTCGAGACCTTCGTCGCCAGCCTTTCAACGTCGCGCACAGCGCCCAGGGCGCGCCGGAGCTCCGTCCTGGCAATGACGTCCCTCACGAGCTCATCTACAGCGTCGAGCCTCCGACCGATCTCGGCGATGTCCTGTGACGGCTTGTCCAGCCACCTCCGGAGGAGCCTTGCCCCCATCGCCGTTGTAGTGCGGTCGAGCACGGCTAGCAATGTTGGCCCCCGCGAGCGCTGTCTCAGGGGATCCGATACCTCAAGGCTCCGCCGCGTCTCGGGATCGAGGCCCATCGCGTCCCCACAGGAGTATGCCCTGAGGCTCCTGATGTGATCGAGCGAGGTCATCTGCGTCTCCCGTAGATAGAGCAGAATGACCCCCGCGGCCTGAACCCCCGCCTCATACTCTTGTGCCCCCGACGATTCCAGCACGGCCCATCCGAAGTGCTCCTCCGCCGCCCGAGCTGCGACTGCCGGCGAGAAGCCCGTTCCGTTTGGCTCCGTGAGCGACACGCCCTCCAGCCTTCGGAGAGCCGCGACGAGCTTGGCATCCTTCGCGGCGTCGGGAGGCACGAGGCACTCCCTCGGCGCGAGCCGCGCGAGCTCGCCCAGGATGACGTCCACCGCCTCATGCCCGGTCGCCTCGGTGACGGCGAACTCCCCCGTTGACACGTCAGTCATGGCGAGCCCTATGGCGCGGCCCCGCACCGCCAGTGCCGCGAGGTAGTTGTTTGACTTTGCGTCCAGGAACTCGGGGTCCGTCACCGTGCCCGGGGTGAAGACGCGCGTCACTTCGCGCCTGACCAGCCGCCTTCCGGGGCCGGGCAACTCCATCTGGTCGCAAACTGCCACTTTGTAACCGCAGTCCACCAGCCGGGCGATGTAGGCATGTGCGGCGTGGTATGGCACGCCGCACATGGGCATCCTGTTGCCTTTCCCCGTCTCGCGCGAGGTCAACGTTATGTCCAGCGCACTCGACGCGATCTCGGCGTCCTCGTTGAACATTTCGTAGAAATCACCCAGCCGGAACATGAGGATCGCGTCGCGGTGCTTCGCCTTTATGGCCTGGTACTGCTCGAGCATCGGGGTGGTCAAACCTCCACCACCTCTCCCATTTGCGTCCAGGCCTGGGGCTTGGTGATCTTCACCTTGACGAGGTCGCCTCTGCGGACGCGATCGTCCCGAGGGAACACCACGAGCTTGTTCGTGCGCGTCCGCCCCGCGAGCATGGACGGGTTCGTCTTGCTTTCCCCCTCGACGAGGATCTCGACGACTCTGCCCCGAAGACCTTCGTTGATCTCTGCGGTGATGGCCTCCTGTACCGCGATGAGCCGTTGTATCCTCTCGCTCTTCACGTTCTCGGGCACCTGGTCGGCCATTCGGGCAGCCGCTGTGCCGCGACGCGGAGAGAAGACGAAGGTGAAGGCGGAGTCGAACCTGACCTCCCGGACTACCTTCAGAGTCTCGAGGAAGTCTTCCTCGGTTTCGCCCGGGAAGCCCACGATGAGATCCGTGGTAATGGACGCGCCCGGGACCGCTTCGCGGATCCTGCGCACGAGATCGAGATAGTGAGCTTGCGTGTACCCACGATTCATGCGCGCGAGCACCTTGTCTGAGCCGGCCTGAAGAGGCAGGTGGAAGTGCTCGCAGACCGTCCGCGCGGCGGCGATTGTGTCGATGAGCTTCTGAGAGAAGTCCCTCGGGTGGCTGGTGGTATAACGGATCCTGTATATGCCGGGCGTTCCATCGAGAGCGTTCAGGAGATCCGCGAAGTCGTGACCGTCCGCGAGGTCCCGTCCGTACGAGTTGACGTTCTGCCCGAGGAGAACCACTTCACGGAAGCCGGAGTTTCCCAGGCCCCTGACCTCCCTGACTATGTCCTCGAATCTCCGGCTTCTCTCCCGGCCTCGCACGTACGGCACGATGCAGTACGAGCAGTAGTTGTCGCAGCCGTACATGATCGTCACCCACGCAGAGACCGCGTCCGCCCGGCGTATGGGAAGACGCTCCACGATGCCGCCTTCCCCGCCCCAGACCTCTACCGCCTTGCGGCCCGCTTCAACCCTGTCGAGGAGCTCCGGCAGACGATGGATGTTCATGGTGCCGAACACGAGGTCCACGTGGGGCAGTTTCTCGGCGATGCGTTGAGGTTCGCCCTCCTGCTGCACCATGCACCCGCAGACGCCGATGATGAGATCGGGGTTCGCCCGTTTCAGCCTCTTGAGGTCGGCGATCCGGCCGTACACCTTCCGTTCGGGGTTCTCGCGGACGCAGCACGTGTTGAAGATGATCACGTCGGCTTCCTCGAGTGCGTCGGCGGCGATGTATCCGCGCCCCTCCAGAATTCCCGCGATCACCTCGGAATCGTGCTCGTTCATCTGGCACCCGAGAGTGCATATGAAATACTTCCGCATGGTGGCGTTCTCTCAACCCGCTCTCCGTCGCTTGCGCGGAGGGCGTCGTTCTCGCGCAAGCCAGGCATCGTCCTCGGCAGCAACCGTAACTATGGTTCGTCCTAGGCGCTACCCCAATTCTAGCATATATCAGCCACCTGGAGAACTGCTAAGGGAGAGGTGTGCCGAACGGGCGCTGCGAGCGAGTCGCCGGCACGCGCGGACGGTCCCCGGTTGCGGCGACGCTGCCTACCTGCGTAGGATGCCTGAGCTACGAAGGGCGTGAGCGAGCGGACGTCCTATGAGCGGGATGGCGGCGACCTCCCGCTGCGCGATCTCGCCCAGGACGAGGAGGATGAACCCGTAGAGAGAGGCGCCCACGGCGATCGCCGCGACTGTCGCGACGGAGTTTCTGTAAGTATACCCGAGTAGAAGCCGGTATACGATCTTCACGGCCGGGACCATAGCCGCGCAACCCGCGACCACGCGCCATCCTGAGCTCAGCAAGCGTATCCCCTCTCCCGTGGCTCGGGCCACCGCGACCGTGTTCAGCGCGCCCGCGACAAGGAACGCCAGACCCGTCCCGAAGGCCGCGCCCCTGATACCGATCCCGGGAACCGCCGTGAGGACGTAGTTCACGCCTCCCGCCAAGACCGCGCCCACAAGCCCGTTTCTCGCAGGCACCAGCACCTTGCCGAAACCGTTGAGGACGCCCGCGGTGGTCTGTTGCAGACAGAAGAAGACCGACGCGAACGCCATGGCGGACAGGGGCACCCCACCCGCCGGATCGTTGAAGAGCAGAGAGCAAATCTGAGTAGGAAGCACGCCAAGACCTGCGGCAGCCGGGAGGCCCAACACGACCGCGCTCCTCACCGCCTGTCTAGCCAAGCGCCTCGCGCGCCGCGCCTCGCCGCCCGCGTCCGCCGCCGCCACTTGCGGCACCAAGTTTGTGGCCACCGCGGCAGTGACCACTCCGGGAAGGGCGACGAGTCCGACGGCCATGACCGCAAGGTGTCCGTATAGCCTCGTTGCTTCTGTCACCGCGAATCCGGCTTGCTGGAGGCGGGCCGGCACTATCAAAGCGTTGATCGTGTCGAGGAGAGGGATGACGAGCGCTGCGAGAGTCGTGGGTCCGGCAAGCGACAAGAGCTGCCGAAGGGTCGCCCATGAGGTGGCGAGGGGACGCGGCTTGCGCGCTAGCCTCGAGCTTCGCCGCGGAGCCCTTCGCATCCGTGACGACGCCCTCCCAAACCGCGAACCCGCGCCCTCCTTCGCCGACTCGCAATAGAAGGCGGCCAACATGCAGAGGCCGACCACGGCCCCGGCCACGCCGCCTGCGGCTGCTCCCCCGGCTGCCCAGTGGACGCCTCTAGGAAGAAGCGCGTATGCAAGCCCGAGGCCCGCCACGACCCTAACAACCTGCTCCGCCACCTGTGACACTGCCGTGGGCACCATGGTTCGGTGGCCCTGAAAATACCCTCGAAGCACGCCGGCCACCGGGCTGACCAGTAGGATTGGGGAAAGGAACCGCATCGGCAAGTATGCCCTTGGGTCTCCGATCAGCGTTGCGCTGAGGAGATCCGCCCCCTCGCGCAGCGCAGCGGCCAGGATGCCCCCGACGGGTATGACGAAAGCAAGGCATACTAGGAGGACTTGTCTTGCGCCATCGCGGTCGTTCTTCGCAAGGCGTTCCGCCACGAGCTTCGAAGTAGCGACCGGGAGACCCGACATACACAGCACGAGCGCCAGCGTGAACACAGGCGACGCCATGTGGAGCAAGCCAACCCCCTCGGCTCCGATGAGCCGGGCGAGGGGTATGGTGAAGAGCGCGCCGAAGATCTTGGTAACGACCGCGGCGGCCACGAGGATCGCGGTCCCCTTGAGAAAGGACTCGGGCTTCATAGCGGTACCGTACTATGATGCGAAACACTCGGTCATGCCAAGAGATGCCTACCGCGATCCGAGCCGCGGGCTCGGCGGGGTTTCAGGACGACTATGGGCGTCTGCTGGTCGTCGTTGCCGAAGGGGTTGTGAGCCAAGGCGCGGGCCAGCCAGTCGGTCTTCCCCTGCAACGTCGACCCCAGCACATCGACGCACCCGAGGTCGTTGACGTCGACCACCACGGTGTCCACTCCCGTGGCTTTGCGGACCTCCCTCGCCACCTCGTCGGGGTTTGCTGGCCCGAGTATGACGTGTTTGTCGTACGGCGGCATAGTGCCGGCGATGTCATCGATCTGAGCTAGAGAGCGCCCGGCCACCCGAAAGAAGTCCCCCCTTCGTCCGAGCAGCCTCCCAACGCCCGCCGCTGCCGTGCCAAGGAGCACCTTTGTCGCGCCAGCTTCACGCAGGGCGAGTTCCATCGCGGGCGGCGTCGCGAGGCTTCCGTCTTTGCCCGGAAGCTTGCACAGCATCCGAGCGAGAGGTCCTGGATGCACGGAGCCCGGGAGCACCGCCCTGCCCTGCGTGATCGCGACGACGCTCTCGGCGAGCGCCACTACGTCGCCCGGACGGGCTATCCCCCGAACGTACCTCCGCACCACGTCCGCGATTCGCTCATTCTCTCCGATGATATGAGTCCGTATGGGAACCGCTTCCACGCACGCCGGCGCTTTCGCGGTCCTCTCCGTCCGCGCGGCGTAGTCGGCTCCTCCCGGTCGAGCGGCCGTGTTGTCGGCGCGGTCCGCTGCAATGCGACCCTCCCGGTCCGCGAAGTATCGCTTGAGGCCGATCATGATGGCGGACGCGGCCCTCTCCTTGAACGTGCTGCTTCTAAACCACCCCTCTTCCACCCAGTTGGTGAGGGTGGCGACCTCAACGAACACGCAAGGCATGCCCGGGTCGCTTTGTGGCTTCATTGAACACCTGGCTACGCCCCTTGTCACCACGGGCAGCTTGGCGACTATGGAGGATTGGACGTGCCTGGCCAGTAGCTCGCTTTCGGCGTCAGGAAAGTGCAGCGTGCGCGCGCCCGCGATGGCGCGGTCGCGGGAACCGAAGGTGTGGACGCTCACGAAGGCGTCGCACATGGCCTCCCTCGCCAGTGCGAACCGCTTCGCGGCGGGGACGCCTTGATCAGAGGTCCGCGTCATGACCACGCCTGCTCCCGCGAGGGAAAGCCGGGTGGAGAGCAGGCGCGCTATCTCCAGGGAGACGTTCTTCTCCAGCAGGTTCACGGGGCCTCGCTCTCCCGTGTCGCTTCCGCCGTGCCCCGCGTCCACCGCCACCGTCTTGCCCTCGAAAATGGCGCGGATGGGACTCCTGTCGAAGTCCACCACCAGCCGCGCGGGCATCCCGGCCGATTCCGTTATCGTCCACAAAGGAGAGTGCTCGAGCCTTACCAAGACCTGTGGGTGCGGCGGCCCTGCGTTCACCGTCACGTGTGTCAGGAGACCGTCGTTCACTGCTATGGTCGCGGGGGCCATGGCGAGTTCGCAACCTGGGAGGTCTATACGCACTTGTTCAGGGGACAGCGCGCGGACGCGATGGTGGACCGGAAGCGTGGCTTCGACGACGAGGCGCGAGACCATCCGGCGACAAACCGAGTCTGCGAACTCCGTAGCCCAAACGTTCGTGACCAAGGGCTTCTCCAAACGCGTCCACCCCGTCCGGCGCAAGTCTCGTGTCGCCGGAAAAGGCGACACATTACATGGTATGCCCGGACGGGGTGGTTCGACACTGCGGCTTTGCCGCATGCCATGTCGGGGAAGCGGCTTGCGCGACGCAAGGAGGCTACCCTCCTGAGACGGGCGGGAACACCGCCACTCGGTCTCCCGCGGACAGCTTAGTCGAAGCACCAGCCACCTTTCCGCCGACAATGACTATCCCCCATAGCCCCTGAGCGAGCCCCGCAGCGGCAAGTGCGTCACCCACGGTGGCCCCATCGGGAAGCACCAATTCCATCGTCTCTGCCAGCCCCGGCCTCATGGCCACCAGGACTCTGGACACCTCTAGCGTAACCTTCATGAGATTCGCCCCATCGCCAGGAGTTCTTGAGCGACTTCGGGGAGCCCCAGTCTCTCCAGGGTCTTCGCGGTTGGCCGCCCGTTCCTATCCCATCCCCTCAAGTCATAGTACTCGTCGAGGAGCCTGTCGAGGTCCTCGCGAGTAATGCGCGACCCGGCAAGGGGACCGTCCGGGACGGGTTCGGTATAGAATCTCTTGGGCGGTTGGTCGTCCGGCCTGCCGAAGTCCGCCCTCTCGCGCACACCGAAGGCGCGCACCAGATTCCATATCCGCTCTGACTTGGCGAGCAGGTCCTCCCACGTGTCTTGACGACCCGTCACCGCAGGGTAGAGCCTGGCGTAGTGCTCGAGCGGAACTCCCAGTTCCACCCACTGCAGCCGGCACACGCCCAAGCAGTCGAAGAGCGGCCTCACGTGTTGAAGCTCGATCACCTTAGCGGCCTTTCCCTCGATCACTTTGCGGCCGACGGCGATATCATGGGTGATGGACCACGCCCTGTTGTGGTGAGCGCCTATGTCGCACGTCATGTACGCCAGCATCATCGACGGCGCGCCACGAGACTCGTATCCGCTCCACTCCAGGCCTTTTACATGGATCGCGAAGTCCTCGCTTCCTCCTCCCCATGCCTGCGCGGCAGCCTTGACACCTCTCGAGAGGGGTTCCCCTATTCCCTTACGCGCTGCTATCAGCTTTGCGATTTCTACGAACGCGTCCAGGCTGCCGAAGCGCGCCTCGATTCCCGAAGACTCTTCTTTCGTGATGATGCCTCTCTCGAAGCATTCCATTGTGAACGCTACGGCGCTGCCCGCAGAGATGGTGTCCATGCCGAGCTCGTCGCATATGTAGTTGGCGTACGCGACTTCCTCTATTGACCCCAGCGCGCAGTTGCTTCCAATCAGAGCTGTGGTTTCGTATTCGGGGCCTTCCAGGAACACCGTCTCACCTTTGTATCTCGCTCGGCAGAACTTGCCCGTGGCCATGGGGCATGCAAAGCACGCCTTGTCGCGCACGTGGATGTCGCTCAGCATGCGCTCACCGCTGAGGGCGTCCGCTCTCTCGTAGAAGTTCTGCCTGAAGTTCCGAGTCGGCAGGGCTCCAATGGAGTTGGACCACGTGGTCACCTGAGCGAGCCCCTGGTCTTGCCAGACCTTGAGCGCGGGATTCGCGGCCAGCGAAGCGAACATCTCTCCCGCTGCCTTCCGCAGCGCAGCCATGTCGGCCACAGGGACGCCTCGGGAGCCTCGCACTGCGATGGCCTTCAGATTCTTCGACCCCATGACCGCCCCCATGCCGCAGCGCCCCGCCTGCCGACCTATGTCATGGTTGACCGACGCGAAGACCACCATGTTCTCGCCCGCGGGACCGATGGTGGCTATCTGGAACTCCTCGCCAAGTTCATCCTTGAGGGCCTTCTCAGACTGTATCGCGCCCTTACCCCACAGCTTCTTGCACGGGCGAATCTCGACCCTGTCGTCGTCTATGAAAAGATACGAGGGCACCGGCGCTCTGCCTTCCACTATGACGGCGTCGTACCCCGCGTACTTGAGTTCACCCGCCAGGTGACCTCCGATGTTGCTGTCGCCGTAAAGTCCTGTCGCGGGGCTCTTTGATGAGAAGCTCGTCTTGGCGCCGCTCGGCAGGAACACTCCTGAGAACGGCCCGGCGGCCACCACCAGCTTGTTGTCGGGGCCAAGCGGATCCGTTCCTGGAGGGACTTCCCGGTAAACGAAATAGGCGCCGAATCCCCGCCCGCCTATGTACCCATCCACCAATTCCTCATCGAGCGGCTCCTTGGATGCTGTTCCCGTGGATAGATTGACCCTCAGAATGGACCCCGCGTATCCGAACGTTCCGCTCATCTAGCTCGCCACCCTTCCCGCGATGGCCAGGGCGTCAAGGACTCCCCTTGGGCAGAGGGCTGCGCACTCCCCGCACGCGACGCACTTGATGGGGTGGCCGACTTCGGGATGCGTGAAGAGCGCGCCGTTAGGACATGCCTCCACGCACACCCCACAATTCGTGCACGCTCCCTCGTCTATCACTACGACGCCACGCTCAACAGAGATAGCTCCCACCGGGCACGAATCCACGCACCCGCCGCATTGGTCGCACACGACGACGTCGTACCTCGCGTCCAGAAAGAGCCTGGAGATCACTCGAATGCCCGCCTTCTTGGGGTTGTTCTCTCCGAAGTTCTCGACAGAGCACACGAGCTCGCAGAGCCTGCAGCCCGTGCACCTGTCCAGGTCAAGTTTCACTCTCGCTCCCTCCCCCGAAGATAGGTAATGGACACGGACCTCGGTCCGCCGGCCCTCGGGCTCATCCTCGATGCGAAAGCGGGGCGCCGGGACCTAGGCACGGCACGACTCCATACCTCTATACGACGGATGGCTCCACCACGAGCTCGCCCCGCTCGAACCTGCCCAGGTCGAGGCCGGTCACGTCCACGCACGGCCTCTCGTCGCAGATGATCTCCGCAAGCAGCCGGCCGGTGACCGGAGCGAGCATGAAGCCGTGCCCTGAGAACCCGCAGGCAAGGTAGAAGCCCTCGACCGGCGTCGCACCCAGGATCGGGTGGGCGTCCGGCGTCATGTCGTACAGCCCCGCCCATTGTCTCACGACCTTCAGGGTCCGAAGGGGCGGCAGGATCCTCGTGATCTCACGCGCCATGTCGACAAGGAACCTCCAGCTGCTCTCTGTGTTGAACCCGTGGGGCTCCTGCGGATCACCCATCCCCATGATGAAACTGCCGTGTGGGGTCTGCTGGCAGTACACGCGCCGAGAGAAAGACATCACCATCGCCGCAGCGCGGGCTCCACAGGCTCCGTCACGAGGATCTGGTGACGCTCCGCCCAGAAGGGGATCTCGAGGCCCGCCATGGCGGCCACTGCCCCCGAGTGCGGTCCCGCGGCGTCGACCACCACCGGCGTGTCAATGCTGAACTCGTTGCAGTGGACCCGCACAACCTTGCCTTTCTCGACCACGATCCCCCTCACTTCGGTGAAAGTCATGACTTTCACGCCGAGCCTATGCGCTGCGTGCGCATAAGCGTACGTCACGTGAAAGGGGTTTGCGTGCCCGTCTGTGGGACAGTACGCGGCGCATAGCACGTCGCTTGCGTTCAGCATCGGGACTATGGCCTTTGCCTCGGCGGGGGTCAGGAGGCTCGCGGGTATTCCCAAGCTGCGCTCGAGCTCCACATTCTTGATGAACTGGTTCATCTCGCGATCGGTGTATGCAAGGAGCAGGTAGCCACCTTGTTTGAACTCGATGCTCCGGTCGTACTCAAGCTCGTCGTCCATGCGCTCGAACATCCGCACGCTTTCCCGGGCGAGGACGCAGTTCAGCTTGGTGCCCCACTGCTGGCGAACTCCCGCGCCGCAACGTCCCGTGGACCCGCTGGCAAGATATGATCGCTCCACGAGGAATATGCGGCCGAACCCGCGTTTTGCCAGATGGTACGCAATGGACGCCCCCACCACTCCCCCGCCTATCACCACGGCGTCGGCGCGCTCATTCATCGCAATCACCCTCGCACCCCGCCTCTTCGCGACCGGGGCTCGCGGCGGCCGCGCCGCCGAGGCGCACGGGCTTGGTGGGCGGTCTGAACTTCGTCGGCGCGACGGAGGCCATGTCCTTCCCCGTTGCCCTGGCTATTTCCGCCAGAACGAGCTGCCTACACGTTCTGCCTTGACAGGGCCCCATTCCGCACCTGGTGATCCGCTTGATCTCTTCGAGAGTGGAGTATCCTTTCGCCAAGAGATCACGAACCTCGTCGAGAGTGACGTCCTCGCAGCGGCAGATGACGGTAACGTCGTCTGCCACCCCGGACCCGGCCTTGCCGCGGGAAGCACGCTCACTCTCAGACCTCACGCGACCCACCCCCGCTCCCTCCTACCCGGATGTGCCTTACTTCCATGGAAAGGGACTTCGGTACCTCCACCCACACCACGGTCGTCCTGTCGTGCTTTGCCGACCTTTCGACCTTCACCACCCTCGCCGCGCACCTCTCTTGGCCCGACCTATCCAGTCCGGCCACCTCATCCCCGGGCGACGGCACCGGCAAGAACTCATACGGCAATCTGACGACGGCGAAGTCGTCTTTCCAAGTCTCGTCTACCACGAAGATCGCAAGGCCGGGGCATGCCGGTATGCAGGCTCCACAGCCGTTGCACACATCGAAGTCCACCTCGGGAAGATGGTTTATCTGACTGAACGGGCGGATCGCTCCACGCCGACACGCGTCGTGGCAGGGGTCGCACGGGATCTCCTCGAAGCACTCAATCGCAACGCACGGCCCTCGTGAGCGTCTGCCCTGATCTGGGATCCTGCCCCGAGCCCTCGCGTCGAGCCACGCCGCGTCAGGCAACTACGCCGACCTCCCTTCCGAGGCGCATGAGCCGATCTATACCCTTACGCACCTTCTCGCCCTTCGGACCTGCACGAAGCGCGTCGAGCTGCGCCCTTGCAGTCGCGAGCATCTCCTCGGAGTCCCGCGTAGAGTGCCCAAGGGATCGCGCCGCGGCAATGCCGGCGATGGTGCCCTCGATCATCGCGGACGATGCCTCCTCGATGCCCGCAAGGTCACCTGCAACGTAGATGTCCGGGCGCGAGGTTCGGTAGTCCTCGTCCCTGATGGCAACGTGTCCACCCAGCTCCGGAATGTAAGCCATCTTACACCCCGCCTGCCAGAGGAGATCCGCCAGAGGCGCAAGCCCAACCGCAAGGCATACCGTGTCAACCTGGAAAGCACGTTCCGTCCCCGGGATCGGTTGAAAGTCGCTTCCAAGCGCCCACACGCAGGCAGCCTCCACCGTCCTCGCCCCGTGGACTGCCTTGACCGTGTGAGAGGTCAGGATCGGCACTCCGGCCCTCCGAATCTTTCGCGCGTGCACGTCGTACCCGCCGACCTCGGGCATGGCCTCGACAACCGCTGCCACCTCAACGCCTGCCTGCAACAGCTGGTAGCTGACGATGAGGCCTATGTTGCCCGCCCCAACCATGAGCACGGATTTTCCTGGCCTGACCCCGTACACGTTCATGAGGGTCTGGACCGCCCCCGCCCCGTACACCCCGGGGAGATCGTTCCCCGGGAAAGCGAGCATCCTTTCGGAAGCTCCGGTCGCGCACACCATACACGCGGGCTTGATGAAAGTGAGAGAGTCCTCGTGTTCAATGCCCATGGCGCCGTCATCGTAGATCCCTATGACCGTGCTTTCCAGCATGAGGTCGACCATGGGGTCGTTCTCTATCTGTGCGGCTAGGATTCGCGCGATGTCCATCCCACGCTTGCCTGCGAACTGCCCCCTCGACCCGAAGAACTTGTGGGTCTGCTTGACAAGCTGCCCCCCGGGCCTGTCGCCCGAGTCCACGCAGGTCACCTGAGCTCCAGCGCGTCGAGCGGCGATCGCAGCGCACAAGCCCGCCGGTCCCGCGCCTATCACGCAGATCTCAGTCGTTCGCAAGGAGCACACCCTTTCCTCTCTGAGTCTCGACACGCATGCCCTCGCGCAGCTTCTCCACGCACACCCTCACGTTCGGCCTGCCGTCCACTGTCATCAGGCATGAGGAGCAGTTCCCGATGGCACAAAAGAAGCCCCTGGGCCTCTTGAGCTTGGGGCTTTCTCGCAGCACTCGAACGCCCGCGGCGTGCAGGGCAGCGGCTATGGGCTCTCCCTCATACCCCTCGAGTTCCCGCCCGTCGAACGTGAAGCGTACCTTCTTGCCCTCCCTGAACTCCAAGATGGGATGGGCAGTGATCCTAGCGTCAGTCACCCCCGCTTCCGCCCCCCTCTCTCGCGCGACCAGCCTTGACCCCCCGGAGCACGCTCGAAGCCCTCTTGCGGCCGAGATGACCGACGGACACACGTCGTGGTCCGCCGTAGCGGATGCCCGAGGCCAACAGGGCACGAGCGCGAGTTGGCGCACCGAGGTAGTTATTCGCTACTGTGCGGTGATCTCCTCTTGCGGTGCTATACGAGCTTCGGAAGGCAGCGAGCCAGGCGACGGTCTCACGTGGCGAGGACGCGCCCGCCGCCTGCACACCTCGACGGGGCACCTTTGGCGGAAGCGGGGCGACGCGACGCGAGGAGCATTTCCTTGGCATGCTTGATGGAGGTCGGCGTGAGCTCGGCGCCGCCTAGCATCCGGGCGATCTCCGCGGCGCGCGCTTCACCCTCGAGCTTCTCCACCATAGTCAGCGTGCGGCCGCCTTTCTCAACTTTGCTGATGCCGTAATGGACGTCGGCCATGCACGCGATCTGCGCGAGGTGAGTGACGCAGACTACTTGGCGCACGAGGCTCGTCGACGCAAGCTTCTCCCCTACCGCCGTCGCCGTGCGCCCGCCTATACCGGTGTCTATCTCGTCGAAGATGAGCGTGCCCACCTCGTCTACCGAGGCGAGGCACGATTTCAGCGCGAGCATGACGCGAGATATCTCGCCTCCGCTTGCTATCCTGGCCAGTGGTTTGGCCGGCTCGCCCGGGTTCGCAGAGAACAGGAACTCAACGATGTCGGCACCACCAGGCCCCACTGCCAGGAGCTTGTCTCCCACTGGCACTCCTCGCGGGTCTTCCTTGCAGGAGAAGCTCACACGGAACGTTGCGGAGCCCATATTGAGGTCGGCGAGCTCCACCTCCACTTGCCGCTCGAGGGCGCGAGCGGCACGGACCCGCGCTTCGCGAAGGGACGCGCAGAGCCCGCCGAGAGAGACCCTCAGCTTGGTGAGCTCGTCGGCGATCTCGGCCATCTCCTCCTCTGAAGAAGAGGCTCTCTGAAGCTCCTCGCCTATCCTTCGCCGAAACTCGAGGATCTCGTCCACGGTGTCGCCGTACTTTCTTCTGAGCCGCTGCAGCAGTGCGAGCCGCTCCTCAATCTCCGCAAGCCGCGCCGGGTCCAGCTCTATGCCGTCCCTATACATCCTGATGACCCTCGCGGCTTCCTCTGACGCCGCAAGCGCGTTCTGGAGCAATTCCAATGCGCCTCTCAGAGAGTCATCCACCTTCAGGACGGCCTCGATTTCGGACACGGCCGCTGCTAGCGCGTCGCACGCGCCCAAAGCGCCCGTGTCGCTTCCGCGCAGGCCGGCGTAGGCCGAGTTTGCGTGTGCATAGAGCTGATCCGCGGCCGCAAGGACCGTCCGTTCCCGGGCGAGACGAGCATCCTCCCCAGGCGACAGGCGCGCGGCGTCTATCTCGCGCGCTTGGAATTCGAGAAGGTCCATGCGTTGCGCTCGTTCTCTCTCGCCGGACCGCAAGGATGCGAGCCTCTCTTCCAGCTCCACCAGGCGCGCGTAGCCCGACCTGACCTGCTCGCGGATGCCCAGCGCCTCCGCGCCCGCAAAGTCGTCGAGAAACTCTATGTGGCGGCCGACTCTGAGCAGCGACTGGTGCTCGTGCTGACCGTGGATGTCCACGAGGTGTTCTCCGACGCTCGAGAGCATCGCTTGCGTGACCGGGCGCCCGTTCACCCTGCACTGATTTCGTCCCGACCTCGAGATGGTGCGCGAGATGAGCACGAGACCGTCCTCGCCCACCTCGATGCCGAGGTCTTCCAGTGCCGCCCTTGCCGGTGAAGCTTCCTCGACGCTAAAGACCCCATGAATCGACGCTTCCTCCGCGCCAGTACGGACTTGGTCAGACGATGCCCGACCGCCTAAGAGGAGCGACATCGCTCCTACAATGATGGACTTGCCCGCGCCCGTTTCTCCGGAGAGAACGTTGAGACCCTCCTCGAACTCGAGCTCGACCTCGTCCACGAGGGCGAAGTCCCTGATTTGAAGTTCACGAAGCACAATGCCTCACCACCGGCGTCTCTAGACGTCGCGCCCTTCCGGAGAAGGCCTTCGCAGCTTGTTGAACCTCTCGATCACTTGTGGCACGGCGGACTTCGGGCGCACCACCGCTAGAATTGTGTCATCGCCCGCGATCGTGCCCACCACCTCTTTGAAGTCCGCCTCATCGATCGCGGCCGCGACCGCGTGAGCGTTGCCGGTTAGCGTCTTCACCACCACGAGGTTCTCGCTGAAGTCCACCGCGACCACGGAGTCGGCGAACAGCCTCGCGAGACGTCGATGAGCCTCCTCCTGTGAGCGCTCGTGGGGGATGCCATAGCGGTACCGGCCGTCGCTGGTCGGCAACTTGGTTATGCGGAGCTCCTTGATGTCGCGCGACACGGTGGCCTGCGTGACCTTGAAGCCTTCCTTGCGCAGCTCGCGGGCAAGATCTTCTTGAGTCTCCACCACCTTGTCCCTGATGATCTTGAGCACCCTGGCATGCCGCTTGGCCTTCAAGGATCTCACCTTCTTACACGTTCCCTTCCGCAAGCCGCGTCCTAAGGACCTCGTAGAAGCTGCGGCGCCCGAGCTTCACGAGGCGGGTCCTCTCTGCGGCCGCCCCCACCCACACCTCGTCGCGGTTCTCCAGACGAAACCCTACCTGGCCATCGACGGTGAGCATGACTTCCTCGTTGGGAGCGGACAGCACTATCCTCACCGTGTCCTTGCGAGACGCGACAAATGATCTGGCTGCTAGAGTGTGAGGACAGATGAAGGTCACTATCAAGGTGTCGACAGCTGGATCCACTATCGGGCCTCCGGCGGAGAGCGAGTACCCCGTGGAGCCCGTCGGACTCGCGACTATCGCGCCGTCCGCGGGGTACGTGCCGATCAGGTTCGGCCCGATGTACGTCTCTAGCCTTATCATCCGGGCGAACGCGCCTTTCGTGACTACCACGTCGTTCAGCCCCACGAAATCGGCCACCTGTCCTTGGGGGGCGCGGGTTACCCTCGCGCGGAGCATCATCCTCTCCTCCACCGTGTACCGGCCGCCCAGAACCGCATCAAGGGCATCATACAAGCCGGGCAGCTCGACTTCGGTGAGGAAACCGAGGTGGCCTACGTTTACACCCAGGATGGGGACGTCGGACCCCGCCAGGCGACGCGCCGCATTGAGGAGAGCGCCATCCCCGCCCAAGACCACCGCAAGATCCAGCTTCTCGCCTACATTGTCCGCGCCAAAGGAAAGGTGGGGGAGGCCAAGCTCGCGGGCGGATTCCGGGTCCAGGAACGCCTCTGCCCCGCGCGCCGGGAGGAACTTCAGGACCTCTCTCGCCGCGTCCAAGGCGGTACGCTTTCCGATATGGGTTATGAGGCCGATCCTCATCTTGTCCAGCCCCCGCTCGGACCATGACCGACGTGAGACGCACGTCACTACGCGCGTCAGCGCCGTGGCAAGCGATCGACGTCTGCCGCGCGAGGGGGTGCATGGAGATCGCCGCCGGAACCGTGTTCCCCGAGATCTCGGTGGGCTTCGAGCACCACCTCACGTACCCTCGCCTCAAGCGCGCCGACGCCGCAACCGCCTTGCCGTCCCTTTACTGCATACACCAAAAACTCGATGTTTCCTGCCGGCCCTCTTACCGGGGAATGAGTGACGCCGCGGATCTCGAGACCACACTCCATCATGTGTCCCATCACGCGCACGAGAGTCTGAACGTGCACCTCTGGGTCGCGCACGACCCCGCCCTTTCCTACCTTGTGCCTCCCCGCCTCGAACTGTGGTTTTACGAGCGCCACCACTGCCGCTTCGGGCGTGAGGAAGGTCAGAAGGTGCCCGAGGAACTTCTCTATGGAGATGAACGACACGTCAATGGTGCAGATGTCGACCTTCTCCGGAACGGCGTCGTGCTTGAGGTACCTGATGTTGGTGCGTTCCAACACGACCACCCGGGAGTCGTTCCTGAGCTCCCACGCCAGCTGGCCGTATCCCACGTCGACGGCGTACACCCTCTTGGCGCCGTGGCAGAGAAGGCAGTGGGTGAAACCACCGGTGGACGCCCCCACGTCAATGGCGGTTTTACCCTCCACATCAAGGTCGAACTCTCGCAGCGCTTTCTCCAGCTTCTCGCCGCCCCTGCTGACGTAGGTCGCTTTCGTCGGTTTGAGCTCGATCCGGGCCGATCTGGACACCCTTGCGCCAGGTTTGGTCTGTGGCACCCCGTCCACGATCACCTCTCCCGCCATGATCGCCCTCTGGGCCTTCTCCCGGGTCTCAAACAACCCGGTGCTCGAGAGCAACACGTCGAGGCGGCATCGGGGCTCGTCGCGCCCAGACATACCGTGCGCGTCCTCTGTGCGGCCTTCTACTCCCTCGACAGCGTCGTCTGAGCTTCCCACTTGGCCACCCCCACGTCGGGCGATGACGAGCCACGACGTTGCTCCTGCAAACTGCGATGCAAACCGCGCCAGGATCTAGAGGCGCTGTTGTCCGCCCCGCAGAGGTCTTGCGCCGCCCGAGCGATGTGCATCGGCGTGAGCCCGCATGCTGCAAGGAGCGCCTCGCGGGATCCGTGCTGGACGAAGGCGTCCGGAAGGGCCAAGTGGCTGACGGCCACCGCTTGTTCGCCGTAACCGCGCCTCGCGAGCGTCTCGAGGACAGCGCTCCCAAATCCTCCCAGCGGGGTTCCCTCCTCCACCACCACGATCCTGCGGCAGCTCTCCGTAACCTGGATCAGGAGGTCCTCGTCAAGGGGTTTCGCGAACCTCGCGTTTACAACGGCGGCCCTCACGCCTTCTCGCTCGAGCAGCCGTGCTGCCTGCAGTGACGGATGGACCATGCTTCCTATGGCCACTATGGCCACGTCGTCTCCGTCCTGGACGAGCACCCCCTTGCCTCGTTCCACGGGTTGCGGCGGACGCAAGGCGGCCTGTCCGAACCCCTGGGACTTCGGGTACCGCACTGCCACGGGCCCGTCCATGGAAAGCGCGGCGCGGACCATGGCCACCAATTCTTCCTCGTCGGCAGGTGCCATGAGCGTCATTCCGGGAACGCCGCGCAGGTAGGCAAGGTCGAATGCGCCGTGATGGGTTGGGCCGTCCTCTCCGACGAGTCCCGCCCTGTCCACCGCGAAGACCACGTGAAGCCCCTGCAGGGCCACATCGTGAACGATTTGATCGTACGCTCTCTGGAGAAAAGTGGAATAGATCGCCGCCACCGGAACGATGCCCAGGCTCGCTAGCCCCGCGGCGAGAGTCACGGCATGCTGCTCAGCTATACCTACATCGAAAAAGCGGTCCGGATGAAGTCGTGCGAACACATCCAGTCCCGTGCCGTCCGGCATTGCGGCGGTAATTGCCACTATCCTGTCGTCTTCGGCCGCAATGCTGGCGAGGGTTTCCCCGAAGACCTGGGTGAAAGTCGGCGGCCCCGGTTGCTTCGGAAGCTCGCCCGAAGCCACATCGAACCTCCCCACTCCGTGAAACCTTCGAGGGTCCCGCTCGGCAGGCGCGTATCCGCGGCCCTTCTTCGTGACGACGTGCACTAGCACAGGACCGCCTTTGGCGCGCGCGTCCTCGATCGTGCGCATGACAGACGAGATGTCGTGGCCATCGAGCGGCCCAAGGTATGTGAAACCCAGGCTCTCGAAGAGCATCCCCGGCACGACGAGGTACTTGACGCTTCCCTTGAGCCTTCGCAGGCTCTCGGCAAGGTCCTTACCGATTCGGGGGACGCCCTCGAGGACGCGCTCTATGTCCTGACGTAGTTTAAGGAGGCGCGGCTCCGTTCGGATCCTGGCAAGGTAGGAGGCAAGCGCCCCCACATTCGGGGAAATGGACATCTCATTATCGTTCAGAACCACGATGAGGTCGGTCTTCACGTGGCCCGCGTGGTTGAGAGCCTCGAACGCCATGCCCCCCGTGAGCGAGCCGTCGCCGATGACCGCGACCACTGTGAAGTCCTCGCCCTTCAGATCGCGTGCCATAGCCATGCCGAGCGCCGCGGAGACCGAGGTGCTCGAATGGCCTGTGTTAAAGGCGTCGTGAGGGCTCTCGTCGCGTCTGGGAAAGCCGCTGAGCCCGCCGTACTGCCTGAGGCTGCCGAAGGCCGCGCGCCGCCCAGTTATGATCTTGTGTGCGTACGCTTGATGTCCGACATCCCAGATGATCTTGTCCCGCGGGCTGTCCAGCACGGCATGCAAGGCTATCGCCAGATCCACCGCTCCGAGGCTGGATGCGAGGTGGCCCCCGGTTTTCGCCACCGTGTGGATGATTTCCTCGCGTATCTCCTGGGCGAGCCTGTCCAGTTCTCGCGGCGCAAGCCGCTTCAGATCGTGCGGGAGATCCAAGGAGTCAAGGAGTCTCATCACTCTCGTTCTCTCTCCATTTCCGGTGGCGATCTTGTCGCTCCCGGTTCCTCGCCGACAGCCGCGCGCGCCTGTGGTGACCGGTCTTTCCACCACGAAGGAACGTAAGTCCCGTGACGGACTCAAGGCCGGCCATCACCTTTCCGGCGGCGAGCACGATCATCTCGGCGTCGCTCACGGCGATGTTCTTGCTCCAGGCCTTTCCTCCGACCGTGAGGCCCGCGATCACTCCGATGACGACCGTGCTGATCAAGGTCTCGCTGATGCCGGGTCGCGCAAGCGCCGCAAGGCGCATCGCGATGCTCACCCCGACCGCTCCGCTCACCGTTCCCGCCATGTCGCCGACCACGTCGTTGCAGAAGTTCGCCACGCGGTCGGCGGACCGAACGATCCTTATGGCCTGGTGGGCGCCTCGCACCTTCTTCGCCGCCATGGCGTGAAAGGGTTGTTTCTTGGCTGCCGTTGAAGCCGTGCCGATGACGTCGAACACGACCCCTATCAGGACTATCCCTAACAGAACAAAAAGTCCAAGAACCAGCCCGACCTGACCCAGCAGTATCTTGGACACGAAATTCACCAATATGGCTAGGAAAAACGTTGTAAAGCCTACGGACACAGCTCTTGCGAGACGTTGGTCCAAGAACCGCATCACCTCGATGATGCTCCAGGCAGGTGGTAACACTCCGGGTAAATATTGTGGCTTGAGGTCCGGCTGGTTTTCCCTGCGGTGCTCCCTCGCGTTGCCGCTCGGGCGGTTTCCCGTTTACGACCGCCTCCCGCGGTTGCCCCTGCGGGTGGCCGGATTACCACTTAGCGCACACTGCAATCCCCGGAATGCCCCACTTGTTCGGACAGTCTAGGAGTTTTCCTCGGCAGCCCCCACCATCTTCTAGCCTCTTTTGCAGCTAGGGTTTCATGCGGCAACGAGCCGATCCCCTGGCCAGGAGATACGGACCCTGGTACCCGCAATCCCGCTCCCGCCACTCAAGGCAGGCTACGCTGCACCAAGCACGGTGTACCTCGCACCCTGCCCGCACCTAGGTGCAGGTTTACCCCCCGGCCGTGGCAGCCGGTCGGTGCCGTCTCGCCACGGGGTCGGGTCTCCGCGAAGAGAGGGTCCACGCCCGCATGCCGTTGCAGATCGCCCTCTCCTCTTAACCCCCAGCACCAACCCCCGACTGGGCGTCGGCGGCCAGCACCAGGGACTTCATCGATGTGCCCTTGACGGATTTTTAGGCCCGTCTTCAAAGATGGTGGTGCTGACTAGAATACTGCACCACCTGCCCTGGCACGAACGATTATAACACACGTGTCCCCTGCCTTCAAGCAACGGTGCCGGCAAGCACCTTCGCGAGCGCGCGAAGCTCCGAGGCTTCGGCCTCGCCGAAGAGCGCGAGCGCGTCGTCTGCGGCCTCGACAAGACGGGCGCCGTACTCTCGCGCGCCCGCCGTCCCCATGACTCGGGGGAAGCTCTCGGAATCGTCTTGGGACGCGTCCGCGACGTCATCGAATACTTGGAAAGCCCTCCCAAAGAGCTCGCCATAGCGCGTCAAGGCGTCGAGTTCGTCCTCTCGCGCTCCCGCCGCGATTGCGCCGCAGCGCACGGCCGCCCTTATCAGGGCTCCCGTCTTGAGGTCGGCGAGGCGTTCCACGTCGGAGAGGCTCGCGCCGCGGCAATCGCGGCGGTCGTGAGGCGGGGCGGCGGGAACGGCAGCCTTCGCTCGTCCGGCAAGAGACATGTCGACGGCCTGGCCACCGGCCATTCCCAGGCTTCCGGAGGCGCGGGCGATCTCCCACACGACGCTCGCGGTCGCCTTCAAGCCCATCAAGCGGCGGGCCTCCCGCTCCGACAGGACCTGAAAACTCAAGGAGAGGAGGGCGTCGCCCGCGAGGATGGCGACCGCCTCCCCGAAAGCCCTGTGAACCGTGGGACGCCCGCGCCTAAAGTCGTCGTCGTCCATTGCGGGAAGGTCGTCGTGGATGAGGGAGTACGAATGGACTAGCTCAACAGAGACCGCGCACGGCATCGCCCGACGGATCATCCGCTCGTCCCCGTCCGCGTCGCGCCCCCCGCCTTCGGACTCACGGCGCCTTCGCCCAACCGCAAGGGCCGAGCCGAGCACCAGGAGGGGCCGCACGCGCTTTCCTCCTGGAAACACCGCATACCGCATGGCTTTGTGAAGATCTGCAGGAAAGGCTGTCTCCGGGGGCAGAGCCCGGTTCAGAGCCTCGTCCACCAGGCGTTTCATGGCGCGCGCCCATTCGTTCATCCGCCTTCATCCTCTATCCGGAACGGCTCGGTGACGAGCTCACCGCCTTTCGTCTCCACCAGCTTCGCGATCCTCGTCTCCGCCTCGTCCAGCTTCTTTCGGCACATCCGCACCAACGACATGCCCTTCTCGAACGCCTCGAGCGACTCTTCCAAGGTGAGATCTCCCGACTCCAGGCGGGAGACCGTCTCCTCCAGCTCTCCCATGGCCTTTTCGAAGTCGACGCTCACGTCATCCCGCTGCATCTCTCCCCGCATCAGGGCCTCCCTCCTTGATCGCGCTCACGACACATTCGAGGCTGCCGTCGACCAGAACGACCTCCAGGGCGTCGCCCGGCTCGACTTTGCGCACGCTCCGCACCACGCGCTTCCCAGGAAGGCTCCTCACCACTCCGTAGCCACGCGCGAGCGTGCCAAGGGGGTTCAGCACATCCAGCCTGGCTGCGAGCGCGCCGAACGTCTCACGCTTCCGAGAGAGCTCGTGCTCCATAGCTGTGACCATCCTCTGGTTCGCGTCACCCAGCTTCTGTCGGTGCTCTCTCGTCAGATCCTGCGGAAACCTGAACACGTGGGACCGGGCCACTCGCTCCAGGCGCTCCCTCTGCTTGCGGACCTCGGACCGCGCGGCCGCCTCGAGCCTCAGAGAGAGCTGCACGATGGCGTGCCTCGTCTCGGCCATGTCGGGCACGGCCATCTCGGCCGCCGCAGACGGAGTCGGTGCACGCCGATCCGCAACGAAATCGGCGATGGTGAAATCCGTCTCGTGCCCCACCGCCGATATGACCGGAACCTTGCAGCCGGCTATGGCTCGCGCGACAGTCTCGTCGTTGAAGGCCCAGAGATCCTCTATCGAACCTCCGCCGCGCCCGACTATTACAACGTCTATGATGGCGGAGGCTCGGTTGATGAGTTCTAGAGCTTTCACGATGCTTGCGGGAGCTTCATCCCCCTGGACCTGCGCGGGAGCGATGAGGATGGTGGTGCCTGGAGCCCTCCTGCTTATCACCGTTATGATGTCTCGCACCGCGGCGCCTGTAGGCGATGTTACTACCCCGACGACAGACGGGAACCTCGGCAGCGGTCTCTTCCTGGCCGCATCGAAGAGGCCCTCGGCGGCCAGCTTCTCACGAAGCTGCATGAAGGCAAGGTACAGAGACCCTGTACCTGCAGGCATCATGTCCTCCACGTACAGCTGCACGTCACCGGCTCGTTCGTACACTCCCACGGCGCCGTACGCGAACACGAGCATTCCCTCGGCAGGCGCGAACCTGAGGCGGGAGTTGTTCCCCCGGAACATGACACACCGAAGTCTCGCGGATGAGTCTTTCAGGCTGAAGTACATGTGTCCCGAGGTGTGGTGGGTGAAGTTCGAGATCTCGCCGCGCACCCAGATGCCAGAGAGCAGCTCATCGCCCTCGACGACTTGTTTGATGTGCCTGTTGACCTCCGAGACCGAAAGGACCGAGAGCATGACAGCACCTTCGCCGGCTCCTCCGCAGGATTCCTCACTAGACCGCTTGAGCCTACTCACGCGCTTCACCAGGGCTCGCGGCCACTTCCTGAGCGAGCCTTCCCAGAATGCCGTTGACGAACTTACCCGATTCCTCGTCCCCGAATTTCTTGGCGAGTGCCACTGCCTCGTTGATCGCCACGCCCACAGGCACGTCTTCGCCGTAAAGGATCTCGTACACCGCGAGGCGCAGAAGGGTGCGGTCCACAGCACCCATGCGATCCAGTGACCATCCGATGGCAAGCCTGGATATGGTCCTGTCTATGTCAGCGCGGTGTTCAATGACACCCGCCACGGTCTTTCTGAGGTACTCGAGGTTCTTGTCGTCGATGCGCCCGCCGCGGGTTGCGGTTTGAATGGCGGACTCCATCGCCGCCCGACCCACGTCCATCTGAAAGAGCGCGGTAAACGCCGCTTCGCGCGCCCCTCTCCTCGTCAATCCTCTCACCTCGCCTAACGCCTGACACGCGCTGCGTCCGGCTCGCAGTGTCTCCTCTTCGCTGAATCCGGGCAGGACGAGCTGGCGTCTGGGATAGCCCGATGCTGGAGGTCCGTCCGCGAGCCGGGGTGAGGCTGCCGTCCCCAAGCGCTTGCCTAACGGTCTTGCGGAGGGAGGAACTCCTCGAGGACTTCCCTGATGCTCCTTCGGCTATCGAGGTGGCGCCCTATGAGGTAGCCCACCACGACGCAGCCGGCAAGATAAAGGCCAGCTACGGGGCTGAAGAGAATCATCACCCATCCAACGATGAAACCGAAAACCGATCCGAACACCTTTCCCGGGTGTTCAAAGGCAAGACGCAGAATCTCCCGCACCTCGGGCCGCATGAACCTGTCCCCTCCTTCTCCACCTACACGACTCTCGAGGTCCTCTGCTCGTGGCCGACATTCCTGACGTTCACCGACACCTTCGATACGTCCACTCCCACGGTGTCGCCTATGTAGCGCGCCAGCTTCGTCTGAATCTGCTCGGCCACGCTCGGAATGGAGATGTCAGGGCTCACCGTAACTGACACGTATATTTCCAATTCCTCACCGGACGTGTCAACCACCGTGTCGACATCCTGAATCCCCGGGATTTCCCTCGCGGCGCGACGGACCAGCGTCTCCACGGCGGTCTGCGCTATCCTCACCTCACCAAGGCTTGTCCCCCTGATGATGGGCTTACGTCGGCCACGCCCGCGTGTAGCGAGCAGCATTAGGTAAAGTCCGAGAACCGCCACCACGGCGGCGCCTGCTATCGTCTCCGGACGCAGGCTTCCGAAAGGCCCGGTAAGGAAAACGTCGGTGAACAGCCTCGTGGGGTTCGGTCCGAATGCCATGACTAGGAACAGCAAGCCTGTCCCAAGCATTGCGAGGGATGAAACGAACACGACGACCCGGTCGTACACTCTCATCGTGGAAGCTGCTCCTTTCACCTTGCTGGTCAACGCACCCTGGGGGATTCCTGCTTCTCCTCGTGCGGGAAGCTCACCCCCTGCACGTGGACGTTCACCTCTACCACCTCGCGCCCGGTCATGCTCTCGATGGCTCTCTTCACGTTCTGCTGCACCTTCCAGGCGACATCGGGTATTCTCACGCCGTAGTTGACTACGACGAAGAGATCGACAGCCGCTTCCTTCTCGCCGACCTCCACTTTGACCCCCTTGGAAAGGTTACGGCGTCCGAGCAGCTCCGCTATGCCTCCGGTTATCCCGCCGCTCATGCCGGCTATCCCCTCCACCTCGGTCGCTGCGAGCCCAGCGATCACCCCCACAACCTCACTGGCGATCTTGATGCTCCCCAGGCCTTCGTGAGACGCGTGCGAACGGGCGTCATCATAGTACTGCGGATCTACCGGATGCATGGCGTTCTGGCCCTCCTTGCGCTTGTATTATACCAGCGTACACTTCCCCTGGCAATTTAAGGCTCGTCCCCGGCGACAAGAGCCAGAACGTCGTCGTTACAGCAAATGGCGGCTTCGCGAAACCGGGGACTGCCGACGAGCCTGCGCTGGAAAGCGACGTTCGTGCAGACTCCCTCGATCTCGATCTCCCCTAGCGCTCTCGCCATCCTGTCGATGGCCTCCTTGCGGTCTCGGCCCCAGACAATCACCTTGGCCACCAGGGAATCGTAGTGTGGCGGCACGTTACACCCAGCGAAGAGCGCGGTGTCCACCCGAACACCCGGCCCTCCGGGCAGTATGAGCGAAGACACCCGGCCGGGAGACGGCATGAAGTTCCGGGACGGGTCTTCAGCATTGATCCTGCACTCTATGGCGTGACCTGTCAACTCGACGTCCTCCTGCGTCAACGCGATCGATTCTCCCGCCGCTATCATGAACTGCGCCTTCACTATGTCGATGCCTGTCACGAGCTCGGTAACGGGATGCTCCACTTGTACCCTGGTATTCATCTCCATGAAGTAGAACTTCCCGGAAGCGTCCACCAGGAACTCCATCGTTCCCGCATTCGTGTACCCGATTGCGAGCGCTCCCCGCACAGCGGCTTCGCCCATGGCGCTCCTCAGTTGATCGTCCGTGGCTGGGGAGGGCGACTCCTCGACCAGCTTCTGGTGCCGTCTTTGCACCGAGCAGTCGCGCTCGCCAAGGTGTATGGCCCGGCCTTCCTCATCCACGAGCACCTGCACCTCCACGTGGCGCGGGCGATCAAGGATCTTCTCGAGGTACACTCCTGCCAAACCGAAGGCTACCTCCGCCTCCGCTTTGGCAAACCCTATGGCCGTCACGAGCTCTTTCTTGCTGTTCGCGGCGCGCATCCCCTTGCCTCCGCCGCCGGCGGCCGCCTTGACCATGATGGGGAACCCGCACTCTTCCGCGAACGCGAGCGCCTCTCTCTCGTCCCGTATCACTCCCGGCGTCCCGGGGATCACAGGCAGACCGGCGGCTGCCATCACCCGTTTCGCCTCGGCCTTGTCCCCCATGACGCTCATCACTCGCGCTCTGGGACCTATGAATTTCAGGTCGTGCGACTCACACACCTCTGCGAAGTACGGGTTCTCGGCCAAAAAGCCGTACCCGGGATGGATGGCGTCCGCACCTGAAACCAGCGCCGCGCTTATGATGTTTGCCACGTTCAGGTAGCTTTGAGTGCTGGGCCCCGGACCGATGCAGTACGCCTCATCCGCCAGCCTCGTGGCGAGCGAACCCTTGTCAGCCTCGGAGTATACCGCGACCGTCTTTATGCCAAGCTCTCTCGCCGCCCGTATCACGCGTACCGCAATCTCGCCTCTATTCGCCACGAGGACCTTGCTGATAGCGATGTCCGACACGCCTTACCTCCTGCGACCGCCTGCGTCCGTTCCTGCGCGCACCGACCAATCGTGCGCGGCCGGACCCAGCCGTTTGTAGTTCCGCGACCTAAAGAGCTTCCAGCAAGAAGAGCGGCTGCCCGTATTGCACGGGCTCTGCGTTCTCCACCAGGATCTCGAGGATCTTGCCCCTCACCTCAGCCTGTATCTCGTTCATGACCTTCATGGCCTCGATGATGCACAATACCTGCCCGGGGGAGACCACGTCGCCGACCTCCACGTAAGGCTTGGCGTCCGGAGCGGGTGCCCTGTAAAACGTGCCCACCATCGGCGCGGGAATCGTGATCCGGTTTTCGTTGACGGTGGACTCCGCTCCCGCCTGCCGCTTCTCCTCCGCCGACGCATCAGTCTCACGGAATGGCGTTGCGTGCTGCGCCGCTTCGGCGCCCGGCAGAGGGCGCACCTGCGCTCCCTGCCGCTTCAGCCTGAGAGACACACCGTCGGCAGCGACCTCGATCTCTTCGATGTCATGGACGTTCATGATCTTCGCGAGCCCGGCTATCTCGCGTCGTAGCCCTTTCAGTTCCAACTCCTGCAGCCTGCCTTCCCTGAAACTGGATGGATGTGTACATTCGTAGTTTCCCCGGCAACTGGAACCACTAACCACGGGAGCCGCGCCAGCTTCCCGAGTCGTATCATCATACATTCACCACAAGTGCCGCGTTTCCTGCTTGAGCTGCCTAGCATCAGGTACGGGCGCGCAATCGGGCCGGTCGCGTCTGGCAGCAGGCCGAGAACATCCTGCCCTGAGGGGGGCTCGCGCGACGTCATTTGCCCCGCTCGACTATGGTTATGTTGGCGAGTTCGACCCCCAGACACCTCGAGACGATGTCACCGATCTGCTCAGCGTCGGAGCGCGTCAGCTCGGGTCCTGACACGACCACGTCGCATGTGTCGCCGCGGACGAACACCAGAGCGTCCTCGTATCCCCTTGCCCGTATGAGCGCCTCCGCCTCGGACTCCGCATCGGTTTTCTTTGAGAGGTCCACGAGTTCCGCGCTGGCGGCCTCCCGCGCCTCCTCGGACGCGCTCTCATCCGCGAGGACCTGTTGAAGGAGCTCGATGCTCCTTGAACGTGCGCGGGTGCGCTCCAATCTGTACTCAGCGAAGAAGTCGTCGCCGGTCGTGTTCGTCTCCGAGACGGCGGGAAGGCCGGCGCGCGCGTTCGCCTCTTCCTTAGTGGCGTCGGGCGTCACCAGGCCCGAGCCGCTCTCCTCTCCGCCCGTCAGCGCGGCGGCCTGCCGCACGTCTCCGCCGGACGCCGAGTCCATCGCGCCCTCCGGTGGAGCCTGGACGTTCCTCGTGCCTATGAGGACTCCCAAGACGACCGCGACGACCACCATCAGCGCGAAACCAGATCTCGCTCTGTCCTTCATGGGCGTCACCTACCTTTGTCTGGGCAATATCGCAACCTTGTGCGGCGGTATGTCGAGGACGGTCGCAACCGCTTCGGTGAGAGCCGTCCTCACGCCAGCGTCACTCGCCCCGTCGGACACTACCAACACCCCCTGGACGCGGGGCTCCAGCACGTTGCGAACCACGGGGACGGCGTACCCCGTCCCGCGCTCCTGCGTCGTAACCACCTCTCCGCTCGTCCGGACCTCCTTAGTCTCCCTCCTCACGCCAGCCGAGTCTTGCTCCGTGGTGCTGCTTTCCTCGCGGGTGGCGTTTTCCGCGTACTCGTACATCCGTCCTGTTGCGAAAGTGAGCGTAACGCTCACTCGACCTGCCCCTTGCACCTCGCGGAGTATTTCCTCCAACCTGCGCTCGAGATATGACTCGCGTGACTCCAGAGAACCGGCTTCCCCGGTCCCAGACGCCGCGATGACCGGCGCGGGTCCGTCCGTTCCCCGGGGACTGGGCGTGACCGAGCTCCCCTGAGGGCCTTGGGGCCTTGGCGAGAATCCAATGATAAGAAGGATCACGCCCACCAGCCCGATGAGGATGAGCCACCCGATTCTGCGGATCTGCGGGGCCTTGAGGCTCCCGCCTTCTCCTTTGCCTTCCAGTAACCTAGCTATGTACTCCATGATCCCTTGCGCCATGCCAGCTCACCCCCTGTGATCCGCGCGCTTCGCGCCGAGCACCTGGACGACGACGGGAACGTCGTCATCCAGACCGTAAAAGTCCCGTAAGGAGCGTTCGACCTCGGTCGCGAGGGCGGTCGAGGCGGTGCCCTCGTCATCGAGACCGTCCAGGGTCGCGCCCGGCCCCCTGGCACCGCTCCCCTCTTGCGGGCCGTGCTCATGCCCATCCGCCTGACCCGCCTGGTCGGTTCGCACGACCACGTGGATCGCCAGGATGTCCCCGAACGGACCCAGCTTGACACGAGCGTCCACGTCATCCGCCTGCGAGGCGAGACGCGCGAGTGACTGAACCTGTCTTTCGAACCGTGCAGAGATGTCCCTGCTCACCACCTCAAGCCCGGCCTGAGCGACCTTGCCGCCCTCAGCTGCAAAGTCACGTGTCGCGCCGCTCGGTGGCCATGCCGCGTCGAATGCGGGCCAGGTCGCCAGGGCTTCCTCAAGGGACGAAAGATTCACGAGAGATCCCAGGATAGTGGCGACCAAGACGAGCCCAACGACAACCCTGGCGAACCTCCGAAGATCGTTCCTTGGTAGGAGCATCTCGACAAACGCGAGCACCAGCGCCATTGCGGCAAGATCACGTACCCACGCGGAAATGGCGCCTATCATGTCGTGTCACCTCTCAACCGCGCCGGCTTCCCATGCGGCCTCCCCTCCCATCCTCTCCCCTCCCCTCCCATCCCATCTATCTCATTGCCGCGGTTAGGTTGGCTAGGCCTGCCACCACGGTGATAGCCGCGACGAACGCGAACGCGGATACGGCGAGGGAGACGAGGACCATCACGAGGGTATTACCGAGATCCCCGAGACAGCGCGCCAACTGCTCGTCTCCCATGGGCTGCACCAAGGCGCTCGCTATCCTGTACATCGCGGCGACCACGAAGATCTTGGCCGCGGGCACGATACATATCATGAACACTCCGAGAAGGCCCACGACCGAAAGTCCGCTTTGGATGAGAACGGAACAGCTCGCAACCATGGCGATGGCATCTGAAAACATCTTGCCGACGACGGGTATGAACGTTCCAGAGACAAACTTCGCAGCCCTGATGGAGAGAGTGTCCGTAACGGCAGCGCCCACGCCCCGCACTGCCATCACGCCCACGAACAACGTCGTGAAGCCGCCGAGCGCCGCCACGGCCCCGTCGCGCAGGAGGGTAGCCAACCGCGTGAGCTGGACGCGCTCTGTTATCATGCTCGTCACGTTCAGCACAGCGGAGAGGAATATGAGCGGAAACACCAAGTCGTTCACGAAAGCGCTGGTGGTTCCCGCTGCGGCCACCACCGCCGGGCTCATCACTGCAGCGGACGTGACGCCTCCAGCCGCCGCGAGCAGCGTGAAGAGAAGGGGCGTCGCGGAATGTACGAACGACGTCATCCTGTCCACGGCGCCGGTTGCGACGCGCGTCGCCAGGAGGAAGCTGTTCACCGCTATGACGGCCAGCACCATGAAACACGCTGCCCGTGCGATCCCCGTGGCCTGCTCCGCTCCCAGGCCGGTCGCGAACTCCGCCAGGACGGAACACATGACGGCGATCACGATGAGCTGTCCGAGCAAGGAGAAGCTCGCCCGCACTTCGGCCGCGAGCAGCCTCGCGATGCCCACGGCAATCCCCCAGAGATCCAGCCGTCCCGCCGCACGCTGAGGAGATCTCAGCATGGAGGGGAGATCGAGCTCTGGAAAGAACTCCTTGACGTCCGCGTCCACATCCCTGAGGAAGCCTTCCAGCACAGAAGCGTCCATGGCCTCCATCTGCGCCCTCACGACATCGTCGGGCGACGCAGCCTTGCCCGTGCCCGGGGTCCGCGGTGAAGGAGCGGATGAGAACACGCCGTCCGCCTGGGGCAACGTCTGCGCGTACACGCTCTCGCCCGAGCCCGCGAGGAAAGCGCAAGTGGACAGACCCGCAAACACAACCAAGGCGGCCGTGATGGCCGCAAAGGCTCGCGCCATCACCCGGCCGCGGGCGATGGTCGGGAGGAGCAGCCGAGCCACCTGGACTCCTCGCATGCGCGGGAGGCTCGCCGCCCCCGTTCGCGCGGCGTTCGCCGTTGAACCCAAGTCACTCATGATACACACCTTTCCCGCGGCGCACGGGGCGCGCGCCACGCCTTGGCCTGCAGCCCTGCCGCCTAGCCGCGGCGCGTCTTGGGGTCTTGCGCGCCCGCGTCGCGGGCGACCGATCCGATTACCGCAAGAACCGCGTGATAGTCTCGAGCACCGCGACGAGCACCGGCAGCGCCATGACGAGAATCATCACTTTCCCCGCGAACTCGAGCTTCGTCGCGATCGCGCCTTCCCCCGCGTCCCGGCACACCTCCGCGCCGAACCCCGCGAGGTACGCGACGCCGATGACTTTCAGCACGGTATTGAAGTAGACGTTGCCCGACTTGGTCCTCGACGCTATATCGGTCAATGCTCGCACCAGGTAGCTAATGTGGCCCAGCATTGCCGAGAAAACCACGACGCCTGTCACAATGCTGAGCCAGACGGCTACGTCCGGCCTCTGAGACCTCAGAAGGACCACTATGACCGTTGCTACGACGCACACAGCAAGCACCCTGGCGATGTCCAACGTCCGCACCTCGCACCGACGCTTTCGAGGCTACCAAAGCCTGAAAACCGTCAAGATGTCGTCCAAGAGCGTTTTGAACTGGAGGAGCGCTATGCCCAAGATCAGGGCGGCGCCGATGACCGTTGAGGCCCAGGCGAAGTCCTTTCTGCCCACCTGCTCGAAGATGAGGGCGACCACGATGGAGATGATGCCTATCCCGGCAACTCTGAAGACTACGTCCACGCCTGGCATACAGTCATCTCCCTTCACCGGCGCAGGCCGGACGCCCGGTGCCCGTGGGCTACGACGCGCCGAGCACACCAAGGCCTCAATAGAGGAGGAGAGCCACCATGGCGCCAACTGTGACCCCGAGGTACCGCCACATCCTTGCCATACGTTCCGCCTCGTCCCGCGCTCTTGCCTCGTTTTCCCGCAGGCGCTCTCGCGCGAGGACGACGTGACGGAGTTGATCTTCGGCGCCGCACGCCCCGAGGGTCTCCCCGAACGCCAGCAAGACGTCGCGATCCTCTGCAGCCAGGGCGGACCACCCGTACACGGATAGCACCGCCGCGCGCCACGCTTCCCCCGGAAGGAGCTCGGACCCTCTGATGAGGTCCGCCGCGGCGCGGAATATCCGGGCGCCCGCGCCACGTCGACTCCCGCACGCGCGCGTCAAAGCCTCAGCCAGGGGCGTCCTCGCGTAAGAGATCTCCGTCTGGAGATGCGCGAAGGACGATGATATGTCCGCAAGCTCCCGAGGACGTTCCGCATAGTTGCGCGCTACTTGGTTTCCGATGAGCGCAGCTGACCCTACAACCAGGGCAGCGCCCAGAAACCTCAACACAGGCGTCCCCTCCCCGACGTCGTGGCGCCAGGCCAAGCTGGGCCGTGCCGCCCGTCGCGCCTCGTTCTCTTCAATCGTCCAGGCGGCCCGCACCACGCATCAAAGAGTCCCCTCCCCCTCGTTTGCCGTAGACCCCTGGCGGGCGGGGCGCGTGAAAAGGGCCTTGCCAGTCCTCAAGTCCAGGATGGTCTCGACGGTGCCCGGGCCTTCCGCAGAGCTCAGGATCACGACCCTCTCGAACATCTGTGCCTCGAAAAGGCACCGAAGGGCGGGACGCCTCGCCACGTCCTCGTGCGACTCACCGTGGGCAGTCACCACGACGCTGACCCCCGCGTTCATCACCTCGCGGACGGCCACTGCGTCTTCCTCCCTGCCGATCTCGTCGGTGGCCACGAGATCGGGGGACATCGATCTTACCAGCATGATCATGCCCGCGGCTTTCGGGCACGCGTCGAGAACGTCTGTGCGCAGACCCACCGTGTTCTGAGGAAGACCTGCGAAGCAGGCGGCTATCTCCGAGCGCTCGTCCACGATGCCCACTCGGAGGCCGGAAAGGCCCAGCGATGGTGCCCCGTCGCTCGCCTGCCGTGCTATGTCGCGAAGGAGCGTCGTCTTGCCGCAGCGTGGGGGCGACACGATGAGGGTGTGAAAGAGACGATCGCGGGACTTGACGAGGTGAGGCATCACCGCGTCCGCCGCCCCAAGGACTTCGTGGGATACCCTTATGCAGAAGCCGGATATGTCCTTGATGATCTTGACCGCGCCGTCCTGGACCACGGCCCGGCCGACGATGCCGACCCTGTGACCGCCGCGCAGCGTTATGTAACCCTGGCGGAGCTCGTCGTCAAATGCGTATACAGACGCCCCCGCCATGAGCTGAAGGGCAGCGACCGCTTCCTGATCGCTCAGTATGTAGCACTCCTCCGGGCCTCGCGCGACTCCCCCCTGTGAGGCGAGAAACGCTTCGTCGCGTCCGGCGATGAGCATCACCGGGCGGCCGCGCCTGAGGCGAATCTCGTGAGTCCTCGCGAGGAGCTCGGTGGGCAGCGTCAGCAGCGCAGATCGCAGCCTCGCCGGGAGGCATGGCGCGATCTCATCGATAATCACGTCGTCCACGGACCGTCCCCGTCTACCTTCCGCAAGCACGGCACGTCCCCCCCCTCGTACAACCATGATTATGCGGGAGGAAGGGTTTTATGACAGGCTGGCTCGCGCAAGAACACAGCGCGGAGGTGGCGTGCGTTGCGCCATCTCCGCGGCAGGTCTGGACGTATCACGTGGGTCGGCCCCTGAGGGCCGGCGCAGGTTGCGCTCTCTGCTGGCTTTCTGTTACACCCTCTCGAGGTACTGGTCTGTGCGCGTGTCCACCCTGATGACGTCGCCGACGTTCACGAAGAGAGGCACCTGGACCACCGCGCCTGTCTCAAGGGTGGCGGGCTTCGATCCCCCGGTGGCGGTGTCGCCACGCAGGCCGGGGTCGGTTTCCACGACGGCAAGCTCGACGAAGTTCGGGAGCTCCACTCCGATGGGAGAGCCTTCGTACATTTGGACCCCGATGACCATGTTCTCCTTCAAGTACTTCTTCGCGTGTCCGAGCGTCTCGTTGCTCAGTACCAGCTGCTCATAGGTGGACGTGTCCATGAAATGGTTCTCGTCGCCCGAGCTGTAAAGGTACTGCATCTCCCTGTACTCGATGTGAGCTCTCGGAAGCTTCTCACCCGCTCGGAAGGTTCGCTCCACCACGTACCCGGTTTTCACGTTCTTCAGTCTGGAACGGACGAACGCCGAACCCTTGCCGGGCTTCACGTGCTGGAAGTCCACCACGGTGTAGACCTCGCCGTCGAGCTCGATGGTAAGTCCTGTATGGAAGTCGTTAGTAGATATCATGCACCCACCCCCGAACTGGATCAAATACAGACATAGTTCGCGCCGTCTCTAGATTATCCTCTCCCACCGGCGAATATTTGGCGCGCCGCACCGGCCTACACCTCGATGAGCTCCTTTGGTGCTGTCGTGAGGTTGCGCACGCCCCCGTCCTCCACGACGACCAGGTCCTCGATGCGCACCCCAAACCTCCCCGGCAAGTAGATGCCGGGCTCAACGCTCACCACCATGCCGGGCTCGAGCACCGTGGAGGACATGGGAGCGAGGCGCGGCTCCTCATGAACGGCAAGGCCCACACCGTGTCCGAGCCCGTGACCGAAGTTATCGCCGTAGCCCGCGTCTTCGATGACGCGTTGAGCTATCTCATGAGCTTCCTCGCCCTTCATTCCGGCCCTTATCCTCTCCAGCGCTGCCTCCTGCGCCCGCAGCACTATCCCGTATACCTCCCGTTGCTCGCGAGACGCCCGGCCCAAGACAACCGTGCGCGTGGCATCGCCTCTGTAGCCCTCAACGACAGCTCCGAAGTCGAGCACGATGAGCTCTCCTGGGACGAGCCGCTTGCTGCTGGCCACGGCGTGAGGCATGGCTCCGTTGGCGCCGGACGCGACGATGACGTCGAAACCCGTCCTCTCGGCCCCGTTCCTTCTCATGAACCACTCCATCTCGGTGGCGACTTCGATCTCCGTCATGCCGGGCTTGAGCACGGTGAGTATGTGCGAGAACGCGGCGTCCCCCAGCGCCTCCGCGCGCCGGATCTTCTCGATCTCATCCTCGTCCTTCACCATCCGCATCTTCTCGACGACGCCTTCTACCGGCACCAGCTTGACCCCCGGGAGCTCGGAACAGAACGTCTCGTGCTGCTTGAACGTGACGACGTCCTTTTCGAACCCGAGGCTGGAGACGCCGACTTCCTCGAGGACCGACTTGAGAGCCTCGACCATCTTCACGCCGTGCTTCACGATGCGAAACCCCGGCGCTTGGGAAGAGGCCTGCTCAACGTAACGAAAATCCGTGATGAGCACGGCGTGATCCCGGGATACCACCACAACTCCCGACGACCCGGTGAATCCCGTGATATACCGCCTGTTCTCCGGCCGCGTCACGAGGAGGGCGTCGATTCCGTGCTCCGCGAGACGGTCGCGAAGACTCTGCAGTCTCGTCGACATGCAAGCCATGTTCCATCCTCCCACCTATCATCCTAGTCAGCCTGACAGCCCAACACCACCAAGCCCGCAGCGCAAATCCTGCTGCGCGGAAGGCGCGGCTCGACGGCGGTCCGGCCTTCCTCGCACTCCTCCTCTACGCAGACTCTACGCAGGCGGCTAAGGAGTGCCACCCGCGGCGCGGCCGGGGAGGGCGTCGGGCATCGTCGGAACCTGGATATTCTCCGTCACGGGCTCCGTCTCCTTCTCGCCTGTCTTGGCCGGCTCGGCCAGTGTCTTGGCGTCGTTCACCGTGACGATGGTCGGCGTGATGAAGATGACCATCTCGGTCTCCCTGGCCTCGACCTTCCGGCTCCTGAAAAGCGCCCCTAGAATAGGGATGTCGCCGAGAATGGGCAGCTTGAGCATGCTGTCGATCTCCTCACGCTGGAGCAACCCTGCGATCGCCAGGGTCTCCCCGTCGCGGACCGTCGCAACGAAATCCGCCTCCCTCGTCCTGACGTGCGGGTACCCCTGGGTCTTTTCTTGGCCGAGGATGGAGGACACCTCCGGACGCACGTGCACGGTGATGAGGCCGTTGCGATTGACGCGCGGGGTGATTACGAGCTTGACCCCTGCCTCGATGAAAGACACGCTTTGCCCGGCTTGTTCGCCTTCTGAGCCCGCGATTATGATGGGGATCTTGTCACCGATGAAGATCCGGGCCTCGGTGCCATCGAGCGTGGTGGTGCCGGGTCTCGCGATGGTCGCCGCTTTGCCGGAGTCCTCGAGCATCTTGAGGAACGGCCCTACGGCGAGGGAGAGCCCGGTGAACGCCCCGGTGACAGGGTCTGTACGTATGAACACCTTCCCGAACTGGCCAGCCTCCTGCCAGTTTATCCCGAACTCGTCCAGAGCATCCTTGGCGATCTCCTCGAGCCGCGCGTCTATCCGGACCATTGGAACGGGCACGTCCAGTTTCCGTATTATCCGTTCAGCCTCATCGAGCTCGATCCGGGAGCCGGACGCGACGACCGAGTTGGTACGCTCCTCCACCTGGAGCTTGTCCGCGGGGATCACGAGGCTGAGAGCTTGCTTGATGTCCCCCGGCGATGAGTAGTCCAGCTTGAACACTCTGGTCTCGACCTTGTCGAACCCTTCCTTGAACCTTGCCGGTGCGGCGACAACGAGACTGTTACCCACGTACCTGTACGCTAGTCCGGTTGCGCGCGTAACCAGCTCCACGGCGTCGGTCACCGGGACTGCCTTCAAGGTGAGGGAGACCTCGCCCCTCACTGAGGGATCGGAAACGATGTTCGCCCCGCTGAGCTCAGCGAGGATCTTGAGGACATCGCGCACGTCGGCGCCCTTGAGGTCTATCGTGACCGGCCAAGGCGGTCCCCCTGAGACGGGGCCTTTCGCTTCCTGCCGGCCCGGATCCTCGTCTCGACCTTGGGACTTAGCCTCGGCACCCGGCTGCGATTGAGTCTGGACCCCCTGCCCAGGCATTGGCCCCTCGCTCTGACCGCCATCCGCATCTTGTGCGAGCGCCTTCCAGGGTTGCGC
The DNA here is from genome assembly GCA_024653485.1 of Bacillota bacterium. Lineage (NCBI taxonomy): Bacteria > Bacillati > Bacillota > Bacillota bacterium. The sequence goes on from JANLFY010000003.1 coordinate 57,123, forward strand.
CGCAGCAAGGGAACACGTCACGAGCATGAGCGCGATCGCGAGGACCATGCGCCTGGTCGGGCGCTGACCGGTTGTCATCGTTCACTGCCTCCTCCGAGTTCGAGCACGAACTCCTCGCCTTCCTTGAGCACGGTGATCGACCTTTCCCCCACGGATTCCACGGTCGCGCCCTCCGCTTCTTCGCCTGGTCGGACGATGATGCTTCCGCGGGGAGTCCTCACTATCGCGTACGCGACCGAGCCGCCGGCGGAGATGATGCCCGTTAGGACCATACGCGGAGGCTCCACGCGCGGCTTCTGCGGGACAAGGGTGCCCTGGTCTCCGACCTCAGGCCCGCCTTCCCTCGCCTTCCCGCTCGGCAAAGCCAGCTCGACGCGCGGGGTCTGCGCGCCTGGGGGGGCCGCGCCTCCTTCGAGACTCGAAACGGGCGAGGGAGCCGCGCGGAGATCCACGGACGGCGCGGAGGGTGACGTCTCGGCATCCGCACCGTCTGTACCCTGGTCGGGCTTCACGCGGCCATCCTCGCTTCCCCCACTAGGCGTCTGCCCGCCCACGCCCTGACGCGTGTCCGCCGCCTGATGGATTCGGACGGCAGGCGCTTCCTCGCCTGTGGCGGCGAGCCCGCTCAAAGGAGGCGCACCGTGGGACGCGGGCGCGTCCACGACTGCCTGGTCCGGCGCCTTGATCGCCGCGTCGGGCCCTGATGTTGCCGGGGAGCGGGGAAGGCCCAAGGACGCGTCCTCCTGCCGCCGGATCTGCGCCCCACCGTCCGGTGACTCCTCGGGCTTGGCCGAACCCTGCGAGGCGACATCGGTCGAAGCGTCCGCTCCGGATCGGTCGACCACTCCCGAATCGGTTTCCGCCTGCAAATCCCAAGACGCAAGGGGGGGCCCGGTGACCCGCAAGCGCCCAGCGATAGCGATGTCCACGGCGAATGGATCATCCGTGCTCCTCGCGCGGAAGGCAATGTCCCCCTCCTCCTTGCCACTCTGCTCGAGAGCAGGGAGAGGTCTCTGTAGGTCACGCCACTTCTGTGGAATGACGGAACGGTCGGACGCCGCAGGGGGCAGCGTAGCCGCGCCATCCTCCGCCGGACGCACAACCACCGGGCACACAACGCCTTTCAAGATCGCAATGGCCGTCAGGCCCGCCGCCACTGCCACACCTGCCACAATGGCCGTCGCACGGCGAATTCTCGCTTTCCTGGGCGACGCTTGCGTGTCCTCGCCTAGGTCTCCTCCCATGTTGATGCCCGAGTTGATGCCCGAGAGGTTTCTCATCCGTCGCCTCCACCCTTCGGCACCACGTACAAAACCATGGAAAACGTCGCGTCGATGGCTTGGGTAGACCCCATGTCGCCAGCCCCTCCCGTGGAGAGCAGGTGAATGCCCTTGACGCTCACCGTTCGCCCGACGGAGAGCGTCCTATCCAGGAAAGCCTGCACTTGTCGATAGGTTCCACGGACTTTCACCGTGACGGGGATCTCCGAGTACGGGCTGGATGCGGTGAGCGTTCCAATGGAGAGATCTTGCAAGGCCGCTCCCGACGCTGATGCGGCGCGCTCCAAATCTCTGACGAAGTACGGAAGACCTGTCTCCCTCGTAATCGTCGAATCGACGTCTTGAAGGGCTTCTCGAGCCCGCTCGTACTCTCTCCGCAGACTCGCGAGGGTCTCACCCTTTTCGGCGACGGACCCTATCTTGCTCGTCACTATGTCGAGGCGCCGGGCGAGTTCCGCGGCCCGCCCCGACATCGGCGAAAGGATCCACTCGTTGACGAGGTAACCCGCGATGAGGAAACCTGCCGCAAGAGCAGCAAGGCGCATCCAGGCGCGACTCCGAGTGCTCGCGGCCCTGCTCATGGAGTCCCGCCTCCAGCGCCCGACAGGGTGGCCATGGCATGGAAGACGAACAATCCAGCTCTTTCGCTGATCCTGGTCACACTGGCGAGTCGGGCATTCTCGAACATCCTCGTGTCCTCGAGTGACAACATGAACGAGGCCACTGCCTCCAAGGATGTCGCCTCTCCCTCCATTACCGTCTTCCCGTCGCCAGCGAGGGTGAACTGCACGAGGCGCACACCGGACGGAAGGGCGTGCGGAAGGGCTCCGAGGATCTCGCGCGCCGGAAGACCGCTTTGGACTTGGCCCCTGGCTGAAGCAATCCTCGCCAGCAATTCGTCCTTGCGCTTGCGAGTCTCCTGTATGTCGCGGTCGAGCCAGGAATACCGAGCGTACTCCTCTTCTCGAGCTTGCACGGCACGGGAGAGGTGAGCGATCTCCTGTGCCTTCATCGCATAGAGAAGCACGACTCCCATCAAGAAGACGCACACCGAGGCCGCCACGGCTATCCGAGGCAGGCTCGTTCTGGGCGGCTTTGGTATTCCCGCGGGGAGCAGGTCCACGCCGACCTTCACGACTCCTCCACCCCCCGCAGCGCAAGCCCGATCGCGACGGATAGGGATGGCCCGTGCTCGGCAAGCACGTCGGAGAGGCGCGGCGCCCTCGCAGGCGACGGGTTCCTCAGAGGGTCACCACTGATAATGCGCACAGAAACGGACTTTTCGAGGAACTCACCCAGCCCCGCCAGCTTCGAGCCGCCTCCGGTGAGGATGACCGAGGTGATGCGCGCGTCCTCGCCCAGCCTAGTCCTGGCTTGGGCTTCGCAGTAGTCAATCGACCTTCTGATCTCCAGCGCGAGTCTGGCCGCCACGCGTGCAAGCGCCCGTCCGACCACGTCGCTCTCTGCATCGCCCTGTACACCGTCTCCAGGCGCAGGAGAAACGCCGACCCCTGGGGGACCGGGCGACTTGGACACGCGGTGCTCGCGCTTGGCGCTTTCCGCCCAACTGGAGCTGCGCCCCGTGGCTTCCGCGACCGCAGCTGTGAAGTCGTTTCCGCCTATTCCCACGATGCGCGTAAACCTCAACACGCCGTGCTCAGTGTAGGCGAGGTCGGTGGTCCCCCCTCCTATGTCCGCGTAAAAGCCCGAGCCCCCGCTGCTTGCCCCGCGGAAGATGCGGTCGAGCGTAACCGGCTGGATGTCCAGGGCGAGCGGGTACAACCCCGCAAGCTGTAGAGTCCGGACGTGGCTCTCTACCAGCTTCTTTGGTGCGGCCACGATCATGACTTCGAGCTTGTCCGGGAAATGCGGGACCGGGCCGACGACCTGGTAGTCGATGCTCGCGTCCTTCGCAGCGTAAGGTATGTACGCTCCGGCCTCCCACTTCACCGCCTGAGCGAGCTCCTCCTTGGGCATGCGCGGAAAGGTCACGTGCCTCACCACGACGTCGTCCCCGGCGATAGCGGCGTATACTTCGGTGGCCCTTATCCCCGCCGCTCTCATGGCTTCCTTCACCGCGAAGGCGACGTTTGGTGGGTCGAGGACGCTCCCGTCAGCGACCGCTCCTTCCGGAGTAGGATGGATTCCCGCGCGCACGATCTCGGTCGCGCGCTTTGTTTTCGAGATCTCGACCACCTTTATGAGGGTCGTTCCTATGTCGAGTCCCACGGCGCGCTTCGCGCCGCAGAATCGGAGCATCGGGCTCAGACGACCGCCTCCCTTCCGAGCATCCGGGTCACGAGCGTGGTCCACCTAGCCGATCCAGGTGAGCCACGGGAAGAGAACGCGGACCACCCATGTCTCCGAGACGGACACTATTATCGCTCCTGCGGCGATGAAAGGCGCGAATGGGATCGCGTCTCTCCTTTTCTTGAGACCGGCAAGGATGAGCCACACGCCAGTCAGAGCTCCTAGGACGCATGCTGTCATGAAAGACGCCAGACCTCCCCACGGTCCGAGAAAGCTTCCTACCAACGCCATCATCTTGACGTCGCCGCCTCCCATGCCTCCGCGGCTCAAGACGGCGATAAGCAGGACTAGTCCGCCGCAGAGGAGGAGTCCCGCGATGCGAGCGGCAACCTGTGGAAAGCCGCCTGTCGCCCCGACAGCGACTCCCACGGCCGTCCAGGGAAGCGTGAGTCTATCGGGGATCACGCCGTGATTGAGATCGATGACCGCGGCCACTACGACCAAGCTGGCCAAGGCGAGCCTGCTCAACGTCTCGGCCCCCACCCCGCGCGTCTCGACCATTAGAAGGAAGACGAGCCCCATTCCGACCTCGAGAACGGGGTACAAAAGAGATATCCTCCCCCGGCAATGACGGCACCTGCCCCGAAGGAGCAAATAGCTAAACACGGGAACCAGGTCGAGCGGCCCCAGCGCCGCCCCACATCTGGGGCACTGCGACCTCGGCCCCACGATCTGGCCGTCGCGCGGAATTCGGTGGATGCACACGCTAAGGAAACTCCCTATGACCGCTCCCGAAACGAACGCCAGCAACTTGAGGATTGTTCGTCACCTCGCTGCTTTCCAACGCACCTACTGACGCGCCTACGGACGCACCTCGCCCGCCCCGATAGTCCCTGATCGAAGACCCGCCGACCCGGCCAGCCGGGCCCCCGCGGCCGGCCGGTTTTCCCCCAAATACCCGTCCGGTCGAGACCGATGACGAACTGCCCCGTCATCTCGTCGGCCACGGCGAACGGCGGCATGAATCGAGCGGCGCGGACCGCGGGAGCCCCTGGACCTCGCACAATCTATCGACCTTCCAGGACTCAAGCATGATCAACGAAGACGCTCCCCGCGTTCTGGCCATATGTCGGCAGATCGACGCCGGGGAGACGGCGCAAGCCGGAAGCCAGCTCAATCCGCGACGTCCACAGTGATATTGCACGAGTTGCACTTCACACCGGTGACCTTGCCACCGGTAGCCGTCACCAGCGTGTACTGGCCGGCCCCTCCCACGGGACACGCGGGCACGCTGCCGCCCTCAACATAGTCGGACAAGTTGTCGATTTCGGTTGGCTCGCCGCCCGTATCCACACGGTACAGTAGCACCAGCTGCGCTAGCATCTTCAGGTTCGCCGCGCAAGCCTTCTTCTTAGCGGCTTCGGTGACTTTCGAGTAACTCGGCACCGCGATCGCCGCGAGGATTCCTATGATGGCGATAACTATGAGCATCTCCACCAACGTGAAGCCGCGCCTATCGCAGAGCACCCTGCGGACGGCGCGCCTTACGCACACGCCCAGCCTCGTCACTGTAAACGACCTCCTTTACATAGTTCGGACTTGATATCATCTCGATAGCTCCCACCACTAAGCCGGCGCTCTTCCGCGTACCACCTCCCCTCCCGGACGGCGGGCCGGCGCCAACACACGACGCAAGGCCGGCTATACAGCCTCCACCATTCTGAACATCGGGAGTATCACTGAAGCCGCCACGAGGGCGACGCACACGCCCAAGAACACGATGACCGCCGGCTCGATCAAACTCGTGAGCGACTTGATGCCTCGGTCGACCTCCTGCTCATAGAAGCCTGCGAGCCTTGTGAGCAAGGTGTCGAGAGCACCCCCTTCCTCACCGATGGTCATCATCTGCGTGACGACAGGCGGGAATATCTCGGCTTGCGCCAGCGGAAGAGCCACGCCCGCGCCCTCCCTCACGCCCGCGCGGGCCTGCCGCAGGCCCATCGCTATTCGGCTGTTTCCAACGACCTTCTCAACGATCTCGAGGCTCTGAAGGATCGGCACGCCCGCAGCGAGAAGACTCGCGAAGGTCTGTGCGAAGCGAACCACGATGACTTTCTCCGTGAACCTCCCGATCACTGGGAGTCGCAACACCGTCGAGTCCCACCAATAGCGGCCTCTATCCGTCCTGAGCCAATACGCTGCTCCAGCAGCCATGACCGCCGGCACCCCGAGCACCGCGTACCACCTCGCCTGGGCGAATCTGCCGATCCCGAATACGACGCGGGTGACGCCCGGCAGCGGCACGCCGGCTTGGGCGAGCATGTCCACGAACCTCGGGATGACGAAGGTGATGAGGACCGCTACCACCAGAACGGCAAAGGCCGTGACCACCGCCGGGTAGGTGAGCGCCCCCTTGACCTTCTGACGGAGGTCGTGGTCCTTCTCAAAGTAATCCGCGAGTCTCGCAAGCACCTCGTCGAGCCGCCCGGTCACCTCCCCCGCCTCCACCATGTGGATGAAGAGCGGTGGGAAGGCTCCGGTCTCCCGTAACGCCCCCGCAAGTGGGTTTCCGGAGTCTACGCGGGCTTTTGCCACCTCCAGGACGCGTCTTTCCGACCTCGTCTCGGCCTGGCTCGCGAGGGTACGCAGGGCCGCCGAGAGCCCAACTCCCGCCTGCATCATCACGGAAAGGTGCCGCGAAAGCCTCGCAAGGCTCTGCACCCTCAACGTCCTCGCTCCGGTTGGAGGCGCCGCGGACTGCCCGCCGCGGCCGACCTCGTTCCTGTCCGCGCCGACGAAGCCGGTTACGACGAGCCCCTGAGCGCGCAGTAGCTCCACAGCGGCCGCCTCGTTGGCTGCCGTGATGGTCCCCTGGGTGAGGCGTCCTTCTGCATCGCGCGCACGGTACGTGAACTCCCGCTCCACTTTGCGCCCCCCGCTCTACGCTCCCCTGATGAGCCTCTTGAGCTCGTCCTGGTCGACGGCGATGGTAAGGGCGTCCTCCAGGCTCACGACGCCTTGTTCCACCCACTGCCGCAGTGACTGGTCCATGGTCTGCATTCCGAACCTCGCCCCGGTCTGGATGACCGAACGGAGCTGATGGGTCTTGCCTTCCCGGATGAGGTTCCGCACTGCCGGGGTACCCACCATCACCTCGACCGCGGGCACCCTGCCAGGCTTGTCCTTCCGCGGAACGAGTTGCTGGGCGACCACGGCAACGAGCGTCGCCGCCAGCTGGATCCTGACCTGCTGCTGTTGGTACGGCGGGTATACGTCTATGATCCGGTCGATGGTCTGCACCGCGTCCCCCGTGTGGAGCGTGGCAAGCACCAGATGACCCGTCTCCGCCGCCGTGATGGCTGTGCTCATTGTCTCGAGGTCGCGCATCTCGCCCACGAGGATCACGTCGGGATCCTCTCGAAGCGCGGCTCTGAGCGCCAAGGCGAACGACGCGGAATCCTGGCCGATCTCCCGCTGATTCACCATGGCCCTCTTGTGCCTGTGCAGGTACTCGATGGGGTCCTCGATCGTCATCACGTGGCAGTTCCGCTCGGTGTTTATGAGATCAACCATAGCTGCGAGGGTCGTGGACTTGCCGCTCCCGGTCGGGCCAGTCACGACCACGAAGCCCCGGGTCTTTCGGGCGAGCGTCTCGACCACGTGGGGCAGCCCGAGTTCACTTGCCGTGGGCACCTCGTGCGGGATGATCCGTATCGCCGCGCCGCACGTCCCCCTCTGGCGGTACGTGTTCACCCTGAAACGTCCCACCCCGGGCAGGCCGTACGAGAAGTCCACCTGTCCCTGTTCGGCGAAAGTCCGCTTGTGCTCCTCGCTCATGAGCGCGAGAACGAGCGCCTCCGCGTCCTGAGGCGCGAGCGGCTGGTGACCCTCCAGAGGCCTCAGGCCCCCGACCACCCTGAGCACGGGAGGAAGGCCTGTGGTGATGTGAAGGTCTGACGCGCCGCTTTGAACAGCCAGTCTCAGCAACTCCTCTATGGACACGACCGAGCACCCTCCTCGCAGTGCGGCACCGCGCAAACCTTCGCGAGCTCCTCCGGCGTGGTGATCCCAAGGAGCACCTTGCGCGCCCCGTCCACCACCAGCTTGGTCATGCCGGCCTTCACCGCGGCGTTTTCTATGTCCGCGGCCGAAGCGGACCTCATGACCAGATCCCGGATGTCGTCGTCGACCACCATCACCTCGGCTATCGCCGTTCGTCCGTGACAGCCCGTGTTCGCACACTGCCGGCACCCGCGACCGCGCCTCAACACCCTCCCGCGCTCCGCCTCAACCTTGGCGGCAGTGTCAGGCGCGAGGGCGCTCCAGGCCGCCCAGCCATCCGGTCCGATCTCGCGTTCCTCCGCGCAGTACGAGCAGACCCTGCGCACGAGCCTTTGGGCAACCACCGCAGTCACTGACGAGGCCACGAGGTACGGTTCGACCCCCATCTCGGTGAGCCTCACCAGCGCGCCCGCCGCGTCGATGGTATGGAAAGTGCTCAGCACCAGGTGTCCCGTCATGGCGAACCTTATCGCTATCTCCGCGGTCTCCCTGTCCCTTATCTCACCCACCATGACGATGTCGGGGTCCTGCCTCAGTATGGCCCGCAACCCCGCTGAAAAAGTGAGGCCCGCCTTTGGGTTCGTCTGCACCTGGTTTAGACCCGACACGCGGAACTCAACAGGGTCTTCGATGGTCACAATGTTCTTCTCCGGGCTGTTCAGCTCATGGAGGGCCGCGTACAACGTCATGGTCTTGCCGCTTCCGGTCGGACCCGTAACGAGCACTATGCCGTTGGGGCGCGCTATGGCCTGCCTAAGACGTGCCGCGTCCGCCTCGAGAAACCCCAGTTCGTCGATGCGTGCGATCGACCCCTTCGACCGCAGAATCCTGATCTCCACCTTCTCTCCGTGGAGCGTGGGCAGGGTGGACACACGCAGGTCGACTTCCTCGCCTTCCGCTCGTATCTCAACGCGACCGTCCTGCGGGACTCGCCTCTCCGCTATATCCATACCCGCGGTGACCTTGATCCGCGAGGCCACCGCGGGACCGAGCTCCTTCGGGAAAGTCATGACGTTCCTGAGAACGCCGTCGACCCTGTACCTCACGCGGACTTGCGACTCCTGAGGCTCGATGTGGATGTCGCTCGCCCTGGCCTTCACCGCCTCTGAGATGATGGCGTTGGCCAGCCTCACAGCCGGAGCGCTCATCACTTGAGCCTCGTCGGCCGCCCGCCTTGCCTCGTCGGCCTTGGAGCTCTGCCCTCTTCCGGCACCCCCGGCGACCTGGGCTTGAACCTCCTTGGCGAGTCTTGCCACAGCACCTCCGCCGTAGGACTCCGCTATTGCCGCCTCTATCTCTGCCTCACTAGCGATCACGGGGTCGACTTGCAGCCCGGTGGAGATCCTCACGTCATCTATGGCGAACACGTCCAGAGGGTCGGCCATCGCGAGGGTTAGCCTGTCGCCGACCCGCTCGACGGGAAACACCTTGTGTGACCTCACGAAAGACTCGGAAAGGAGGCGCGCGACTTCCGGGTTGATGATGTACTTCGCGAGCTGGACACGAGCTATCCCGAGCTGGGCTTCGAGGGCTGCAAGCATGGAATCCTCATCCACCAGGCCCATCGACACCAACACGGAACCGAGCCTTCCGCCTCTCTCTTTCTGCGCGGAAAGCGCCTTGTCGAGATCTTCCTGCGTGAGGACCCCCGCATCGATCAGAATCTCACCGAGTTTGCGCCTACGCGAAACAGGCGCGTGCTCGGTGTCCAGCGCGGCGGCCTCGGTCACAGGTGCGCGCCCCGCACTGGCTCCCCCTGCCGTGCTCATGCTCCTTTACAACACCCCGTGACCCACCACGCCGCATGGCATGACCTTCCGTCACTCACATGCGGCGTCATTCGGCCCAATATAAGGCATTTTTTCTCTATTTGGACATCCGTCAACGAATTCCTGCACACAGGAAGAAAAAACACCTCGAGACCGCGCGCCCTCCTACGAGGGGCGCTCTTTCGACGTGAGTCCCTCAAGGCAACGCATGTCTTCCCGAAGTCGTGACGGTGACGAAGATGCTCAAGAGGGCACGGGCCCACAGGCTACGAGCCTTGCCCAGACCGCCTGGCCAGCAGGCTTGCTACCGCATCGAGGATCCTGTGCGCAAGCTCTACTTTGGGGACCAGCGGGACCTCCTCGACTCGCCCATCTGAGTGGAGCATCTTCGCCTGGTTGAAGTCGGACCCGAAGCCGGCGCCGGGGCAAGTCACGTCATTGGCCACCACGAGGTCCAGGTTCTTTGCGGACATCTTCTCCCTAGCGTGTGCCAACAGGTCATGGGTTTCAGCAGCGAAGCCCACAATCACGCGGTCACCCTTGTTCCTGCCGACCGTTGCGATGATGTCCTCGCACGTTTCCAGCTGCAGGGTCATGGGACCTCGCCCCTTCTCGAGCTTGCGGGATGCCGCCGTCGCCGGCCGCCAATCCGCAGGAGCGGCCGCCCCGATTATCACGTTGGCATCCGGCATGACCTCCAGCACCGCGTCCAACATCTCGCGAGTCGTGCGTACGCGTATGAGCTTCACCCCGGAAGGCTCCGCGAGGGCGGTGGGTCCGCTCACCAGAACGACGCGCGCCCCTCTGTCTCTGGCCGCTTCTGCGAGGGCGTACCCCATCTTGCCGGAGGACCTGTTGGAGATGTGCCTCACCGGGTCGATGGGCTCTTCTGTTGGCCCGGCGGTCACCACCACCGTGAGCCCCACGAGGTCCTTGCGCGCCAGGCAGATCCTCTCTACCTCCGCGACGATGTCCTCGGGGTCAGGCATCCTGCCCTTGCCCTCGGCGCCGCATGCCAGGTACCCCGTCCCCGGCTCCATGGCTCTGTACCCAAGATTCAGAAGGCGCTCGAGATTCCCGCGGAAGAGGGGGTTATCGTACATGGCCTGATTCATCGAGGGCACGAAAAGCACGGGCGCTCTCGTCGCCATGATGACCGTAGTCAGAAGGTCATCCGCAATGCCGCACGCCACCTTTCCGATGCAGTTCGCGGTGGCCGGAGCCACCAACACCACGCTCGCCTTCTCGGCTAGAGCCACGTGGCGCACGTTCCAGTCGCCGGGATCGGCGAACATGTCGACGACCACGGGGTTGCGTGACAGGGTGCGGAAGGTTAGAGGCGCAACGAACTTCGTAGCGGCTTCGGTCATCACGACGTGGACGTCCGCCCCGCGCTTCACCAGGAGGCTCGTGACCTCCGCAGCCTTGTAAGCCGCAATTCCACCAGTCACCCCGAGGACCACGGTCTTCCCGTCAAGCGGCGCGCTCCCCTTGTGTCTTAGGGTGGTCCACATCCTTCGCGGCTGCCCCCCGTCTTGCCGGCCAACGGCATCGCGCTCACGGCCCGCGTGCGCGTGTGCGTCAAGGCCGGTGAGATTCGTGTGGCGCCCCGCGCGGGGCGCCACACAGTCTACTTCACGCCTGTCTTAGGCTGCTCGAACGTGACCCTTCCGGCGAGGATCTCCTCCATGGCTATGGTTACGGGCTTGTCCGCCTTGGAATCTACTAGTTTCTTCGCACCGCTCATTATCTGTCTGGCTCGTTTCGCCGTAGCCACAACGAGAGCATACCTGCTCTCCGCCTTGTTGGCGAACGCATCAAGAGGTGGATAAGGCATATCCTGGTAAGTCCCTCCCGTAAGCGCACATGGATCCTCGAAACAGCCGTCAGCGCAGACCCGCGTCGCCCTCGACGCACCCTAGCCCTTCACATTGCCCGCCGCCAGGTTCACGCGGCGTGCGCCGGACCTCTCGGCTCAACCGATCCACGAACGACCTGCAGTCGCAGCGCGCAATCCTGCAGCGCTCGGCCGCGATGATTGCCTGCAGGCTCCCGACGGCCGCCCCGAGATCCTCGTTCACGATCACGTAGTCGTAGTCGAACACGGCCTCAAGCTCCTCCACGGCCGCGCAAAGACGACGAGACAGCGCCTCCGGAGCATCCCTGCCCCGTAGAGTGGCGCGCCTCTTCAGCTCCTCCATGGAGGGCGGCATGAGATAGACGAACACACCCGCCGGCCACCTGGCTCTCACCTGCCGCGCGCCCTGGATGTCGATATCGAGGATGACGTCTTCCCCTTGTTCGATCGTTTCTTCGATGAACCTGCGAGGCGTGCCATATGAATTTCCGTACACCGTGGCCCACTCCAGCAGTTCCCCCGCCTCTTGCATCTCGCGAAACCGTTCGGGCGTCACGAAGTGATAGTGCACTCCGTCGATTTCCCCAGGGCCCGGCGGGCGCGTGGTGACGGACACGGAGTAACGTATGCCCTCGGCTCGTTTCAGTAGCTCATTCACCAGGGTGTTCTTCCCGGCGCCCGAAGGCCCGGAAAGGACCACAAGGAACCCGCGCTTCCTACGCACACCGGTCACTCGCTAGCTTCGCGGCCCGAGTCTTTCCCTCCGAGCCTGTGGGCCACCGTCTCGGGCTGGACTGCACACAGGATGACGTGGTCGCTGTCGGTCATGACCACGGCGCGCGTCCTCCTGCCGTACGTTGCGTCTATGAGCCTGCCACGATCCCTGGCCTCTTGGACGATCCTCTTTATGGGAGCGGACTCGGGGCTCACTATGGCGATGATGCGGTTTGCCGCCACGATGTTCCCGAACCCGATGTTGATGAGCTTTACGTCCATGTCCGGCACCTCTCCCTACTTCGCCAGTCTCTTGAGCAACGCCTCTTTCTGTCTGGCCCCGAGACCCTGGACCCTTCTGGACTCGTGTATCCCTATCTCTTCCATAATCTTGCGGCTCCTGACTCTTCCGATCCGTGGCAACGACTCAAGCAGGTACGCAACGCGCATGCGGGATATCACGTTGTCGTCGGGGCTGTTCAGGATCTTCTCCAGCGTGAGGGTGCCCTGCTTCAGGCTCTCGCGGATCTGAGCCCGCTTGGAGCGCATCTCCTGAGCCTTCTTGAGAGCCGCCCTCTTCTGTTCGGTGCTGAGCTCGGGCAAAGCCATGATCTCACCTCCTTGCTTGTAAGACTCGAGTAGCCTGGGGCGGGGTCACTCTATGTTTTGGATCTGCTCCCGGATTTTCTCGAGCTCGCTCTTGATCTCCACTACCATATGGGAGATCTGGATGTCCTGCGACTTCGATCCTATGGTATTGGCCTCCCGGTGCATCTCCTGGACAAGGAACTCGAGCCGACGTCCGGCCGGCTCAGTTTGTTCTATCACGGAGTGAACCTGCGCTATGTGGCTTGCAAGCCTTACCAGTTCCTCGGTGATGTTGCCCTTCTCGGCGTACATCGCCGCCTCCATCGCTATGCGCGATTCATCAACAGGAACGTCTGCAAGGAGTTCACGCAATCGTGCCTCGAGCCTCGCCCTGTACCCCTCGACCACTGCTGGGGCGCGGTCTGAAATCCTGGCGGCACACTGCTCAATCAAGGACGTTCTATGTATGAGATCCCGCGCAAGGGCGTCTCCCTCCGCCGCCCTCATCCGGCCGAGCGCCTCCAACGCCTCGCGCGCCGCCGCCTCCACCACCCTCCATACAGCTTCGAGGTCTATGGGCGCGGTCTTGACGGTCACCACGTCCGGCAGCGTGAGGAGGGTTTCGATGCCGATCTCCCCATGAAGCCCGAGGCGCGTCGAAAGAGCCTTTGCGGCCTCGTAGTACGCCTGGGCCAGGTCCCACCTCACCTCGACTGCTCTGAGGGGCGTGCCGTCCTCTTCCACCGCGACCGTCACGTCGACGTGCCCGCGTGCCACTTGCTCCGCGACCAAAGCACGCAGCCTCTCTTCAAGCTCTGAGAGCTCCCTCGGCACACGCACGTTGATGTCGCGATGCCTGTGATTGGTGGAACGCATCTCAACGGTGACTGACAGACCTGCCCCCGTGGACGTTCCTCGGCCGTATCCCGTCATGCTCCTTGGCATCAGGCGTCTGGCCTCCCGCCCCCTATTCTACTACATAGCATTTGCAGTTCACAAGTGGTTCTTGGCATGAATTGCCGTCTTGACCACGGCAAACCCCCTGGCGTGTCCTCCCGGCCAGCGTAAACCGGTGTTCCCCTGCCTTGCGCGGGCGGTCTCCCGGCCGGGCAGCAACAGGGCGGCGCAGACCGCGCAGCCTCGCGGACAGGCGACCGAGCGCCGACGCCCTCCCGCCCAACTGCAGGAGAGTCGCCAACGGGTCGGTGTGGCAGCAGTGTGAGTTGACCCAAGTTGATCTACGTGGGAATCGTGGGCCGCTGCTAGGCTCGGACGACGTGTATCCTCCGCCAGAGCGCGCGTCGAGCCTTGCGAGCCACGATCGCGAGGGCGCTGGACCAGCCGGAGAACACCAGCACGAGGAGCCAGCCCAGACCGTCGAGCGCGGTCGTATGGAAGACTTCCTGAAGCGCGGGCCAGTATACGGCGGCGAGCTGCATCGCCGTCGATACCAGCACGGCTCCGACCAGGTAAGGGTTTGACCACGGGTTCATCTCCACCACCGACCGGTACTCCGACCGGCAGTGGAACACGTAGAAGAGCTGTGCCATGACGAGGCACGTAAACGCCACGGTGCGCGCCTCCGTGAGATCACCGTGGAGGAAAAGCGATGTCAGGAACGCGGCGATGGTGCATACACCTATGAACACACCTTGGGACGCGATCTTCAGCCCCAGCCCTCGAGAGAAGACGCCCTCCTTCGGTCTACGCGGCCTGCGGGTCATGACGTCGGGGTCCACAGGGTCCACACCGAGGGCTATGGCTGGAAGCCCGTCCGTGACCAGGTTCATCCAGAGGATCTGCATGGGCACCAGGGGCAGGGGCAGACCCGCCAGAACCGCGATGAGCATCGCGAGCACCTCGCCGGCGTTGCAGGCGAGAAGGTAGCGGATGAACTTGCGAATGTTGTCGTATATTCCTCGTCCCTCTTCCACCGCCGCCACGATCGTGGCATAGTTGTCATCGGCGAGCACCATGGCAGCGGCTTCTCGGGTCACGTCCGTGCCAGACATGCCCATGGCCACGCCGATGTCCGCCTCTCTGAGGGCGGGCGCGTCGTTCACGCCGTCGCCGGTCATCGCAACGATGTGGCCTTGAGCTCTCAACGTCCGCACTATCCGAAGCTTGTGCTCAGGTGACACTCTCGCGAACACCACGGTGCTTCCCAGGGAGTGAGAAAGAGCCTCGTCACTCATGCGGTCGAGTTCTTGTCCTGTGATGGCCCGGCCGCCCTCCTCAGAGAGTTCCAGGGACCGGGCTACTGCCAAGGCTGTACCAGCGTGATCCCCTGTGACCATCACAGTCCTTATGCCGGCGCCGCGGGCTAGTTTGATCGCCCGCTTCACGTCTTCCCGCGGAGGATCCACCATTCCCGCAAGCCCGACGAACACGAGGTTCGTCTCAACGGCCTTCCCAAGCTGGCCGGTCTCGTGGAAGCTCCATGGCCTGGGCAGCTCGCGGTACCCGAGGGCAAGGACTCGCAGGCCGCGCGAGGCCATCTTGGAGCTTTTCAAGAGGATGAGCTCTCTGTCATGCGCGGTCATCGGACTCACCCGTCCTGCGGTGTAAATGAAGCTCGACGCGCCGGCCACGACCTCCGGCGCTCCCTTGACGTACCCGATTGTGCCGGCGCCTGCGGGGTTCTCGTAGATGGCGGTCATCATCTTGCGATCGGAGTCAAACGGGATCTCGTGCAGGAGCGTCGGGTGCTGCTTTCCAGGCGGCCAATGGCGAAACATGCCGGCTTTGGCCGCCGCCACCACAAATGCGCCCTCGGTGGGGTCGCCCAGGATCCCCCACCGGTCTTGAGACCCCCGGCGCGTCGGGCGTGCAAGACCCGGTCGCATGACTACCTCCGGCCCCACGACGCGTCCTCCCAGAGTGAGCTTGGCGTTGTTGCAGTAAAGACCGATCCGCAGCGCGAGGCTGAGGTGGTCGTCGCGAGTCGGGTCTAGAGGCCTTCCAGCCTCAACGAACTGACCGTGAGGGGAGTACCCGGTGCCGGTGACGCCTATGACCCTCCCCACCAGGTCGAACTCGGTCAAGGTCATTTCGTTCCGCGTGAGGGTGCCCGTCTTGTCGGAGCATATAACGGTGGTGCAGCCCAGGGTCTCGACCGCGGGCAAGCGGCGCACGATGGCGTTTCGGCCGCTCATGCGCTGTACTCCGAGAGCAAGCGCGATCGTCACTATCGCGGGGAGGCCCTCGGGGATCGCCGCGACCGCAAGACTGACCCCTGCTAGGAACATCTCTACGAGACCCTCCCCACGCAGCACCCCTACCGCGGAAACCAGGGCGCACGTGCCAACGCAAACGAGCACCAGCGTGCGACCTAGGTGCTCAAGTCGCTGTTGAAGGGGGGTCTTGTCGTCCTTCTCCTCCTGCATGAGGTGGGCGATCCTGCCGATCTCGGTGTCCATCCCCGTTGCTACCACTAAGGCTTTTCCGTGGCCCCGGGTCACGACGGTCCCCGTGAACACCATGTTCCGCCTGTCCGCAAGGGGTGTGGCGGCCGGCAAGAGCACGTCCGCTCTCTTCGACACTGGGAGCGACTCGCCGGTCAGGGCGGATTCTTCCGCCTCGAGCGCCATGGCGTCGACTAGGCGCGCGTCCGCCGGGATGCGGTCCCCCACTCCGACCACTAGGAGGTCGCCCGGCACGACTTCCCTGGCCTTCACCTCGGCGAGCACGCCGCCCCTGATGACGCGCGCCGAGGGCGCCGCGAGCTCCTTGAGGGCCTCGAGGGAGCGCTCCGCCCTATACTCCTGCAGGAACCCGAGCACGCCGTTGAGCGTGACTATGGCGAGAATCGCGAGCGCGTCGGCGGTCTCCCCGAGCGCCAGGGAGACTCCCGCCGCCGCTACGAGGACGAGCACCATGAAGTCGCCGAACTGCCCGACAAGCATCCTGAGAGCGGACACCCTCTTGACCTGTCGAATCTCGTTGGGCCCGTTCCGGCCCAGCCTCCTCTCAGCTTCCCTTGACGACAGGCCGGTGACGAGGCTCGTCTCCAGAACCGACGCCACCTCGGCAGGCCCCAGGCTGTGCCAGACGTGCTCGACGCGCTCCCGCAAGGCGCTCACCTCTGTTCCCCTTCCCACCGTCCCCGCCGACGGCGTTGGCTCCTCGACGGCGGTTTGGGACGTCACACGATCATGGATATGCCCTTGTCCAAGGGATCATGCCTCGGGGCAATGGTGTCTCCCAGGCGAGCCTTCCCGGGGAGCTCGGCTTCCCTGACCTGGGAATGAGGAGCACGCCCGCCCCTGCCATGCCGGGGGCGAGGTAGCCGCGTCTATCGTCTGCCCCTCTGCGTTGACGAGGACGCGCGACGGCCATATACTACACGTGGACGCAAGCGGGGTGAGGATGATGACGTTCGACGGAATCGTGATGGCCGCGGTGGCCGCGGAGCTCGCCGGGTCGCTGGAAGGAGCGAGGGTGGATGCCGTCTACCAGCCGGGCAAGCTCGACGTCCTCCTCATTGCGCGCCGTCTCGGCAAGAGCGTGCGAGTGGTCATGTCTGCCGAGGCATCCTGCGCACGCGTGCACCTGACGCGCGCGGAACGTGAGAATCCGGCATTTCCTCCCGCGTTCTGCATGCTCTTGCGGAAACACCTCGTGGGCGCGAGGATAGCTAGGGTGGAACAGCGAAACCTCGATAGGATCCTGGAGATCGGTTTCATGGGACCTTACGACGATCCGCCGAAGACTCTCGTCGTCGAGACAATGGGAAGGCACAGCAACATCATTCTCGTCGACGACGGGTCCGGACTCGTGCTTGACAGCGTCAAGCACGTCACTCCCGCGGTGAGCCGGGTGCGGCAAGTTCGCCCTGGGGTGCCGTACGTTCCTCCGCCGTCTCAGGGGAAGCTCGATCCTCTCCTGGTGTCCGCGGAGGAGTTCATGGAAGAGCTCGCGCGCTTCACCCGCGCCTGCCCGGACCTAGGCTGCGATGAGTTTCTGACCCGTGTCTTCACGGGCATAGGACGCGACTCGGCCGCCGTCATCGCGTCCCACGCCGCCGCCAGAGAGGGCGAAGGGCGTGGTGGCGCGACGCGGGGACTCGATGGGAGCCCGCTTGAGTGCGTGGACCTCGATTCAGCAAAGCGCCTGTGGGAGGAGTTCTCTCGGGCCATGACCAGAGTGCGGGAGCGCGACTTCTCTCCGTGCGCGGGGTTTGCCCGCGAGACACGCGAGGTGGCCTGGATATCTGTGATAGGCCCCCCTGCGGCGGCACCGCCGGACGCCCAGGGGCAGGTCGCGGAGCTGCGCCAAATGCGGGAGGGGCGCGACGCGGATGGGTCCGCGTACCGTCTTCGTCCAGGGTCATCCCAGGAGGACCAGGAGGAAGCGATCGTTTTTCCCATGGTGGGAGCCTTGCTCGACTACGCGTTTGCCCCGCGCGAGAAGGCCGTGACGCTGGCTGGCGCGTCAGCAGAGGTGTCGCACGCAGTCGCGACGGCTCTGGAGAGATTGCGACGCAAGCTCGCGGCTCAGGAGGCGGAGATCGCGCAAGCGGAGCAAGCCGACGAGCTCAGACGGGCGGGCGAGCTCATTGCGGCCAATGCCCAGCTCATCGAACGGGGTCGCTCCACAGCGCAGGTGGTGGACTACTTCGACCCGGAACTCCGCAAGGTGGAGGTGGTGCTCGATCCTCGCCTCTCGCCTCAAGAGAACGCCCAGGAGTACTTCAAGAAGTACTCGCGCGCGAAGAGGCGCCTTGCCGCGGCGCGGGAGCATCTAGAGCACACCCGCGCTGAGCTTGCGTACCTGGAACAAGTATCGACCACGATCGAGCAGGCTGAGTCGGTGGAAGCCCTGGAGGGCATACGCCGGGAACTGGCTGAGCAAGGATACCTCGCTTCGCCAAGACGCGAACGCCCCATCACACCAAAGGGCCGTGTCGCCTCAGGGCCTCTCTCTTTCTCCGTGGACGGTCACGAAGTGCTTGTCGGAAGGAACAACGCTGAAAACGACGCCCTCACTCTGAGACTGGCGCATCCCGAGGACATCTGGTTGCATGCGAGGGGAGTCCCCGGGGCTCACGTGGTAATCAGGGTCGGACCCCTCGGTCCGCGAGGGATTTCCGATGCCGTCCTGCTTCGTGCGGCGGAGATAGCCGCGTACTACAGCAAGGCGAGGGCTGCATCCAAGGCTGCGGTGGACTATACTCTTCGCCGGCACGTGAGGAAGCCACGAGGCGCTAGACCTGGGATGGTCGTGTACGATCACGAGAAGACCATCATGGCGGCTCCCAGGCCTCCTGCGTGAGCCGCCCGAGAGCCGCCAGCCGAACATCCGCGCGCCAAGCGGCGGCATCCGGTGAACGGTCCCGTTCATCCGGCCGAAGCCCTGCCGGCAGCATCCCGCTCGAGGTCGAGCATGCGTGCGAGCACCTGTTCGCAAAGGCGATCCACGGCGGCGAAGTCCATGCTCCGCACGTAATACGCTTGCATGTCATCGTGAACCAACTTCGCCTTGTGTAGGAACTCAGTGGCCCGCTCAAGCGCCTGGTGGAAACGCTCCTCAGCGCTCGCGGCTATTTCGCGGTACCTCCCCGCCACCTCCTCGTCGAGAGCCGCGTTCATCTCCACGGTTCTGTCGAGCTCCTTGGAAGAATCGAAAGCGTGTGGCCACGCGCTGCTTACAAGGGCCACCCCCAGGGAGGGGATCACCACGTGATCCACCTTCGAAGGGTCCAGGGGGCAGTGGTAGAACTCGACGTCGAGGCCGCGTTCAATGGCTGCGTCACCCACTTTGCGCACGAGGGTGGACTTCCCGGTCCCGGGCTCGCCCGTAACAATGTACCTGCGCGGGAGCCTATCCACGATCGTGCGGAGATGGTGCACCGGGCCATCGGGAGAGAACGCGCTGGCGAACAAGCGCCGCGCCCGACCGGGGGCGGGAGATACAGGCATATCCCCGAAAACGTCGCGTTTGACCGCCTCCGCCATGCAGTTAGTGCAACCGATGTCCAGCGCTTCGACAGAGCACGCCTCCCAGTCGTCATGGATGATCTTAGCCTCTTTCAGATAACGGAATGCCCGCTGGAAATGGCGAGAGACCTCGGCGTTCGCTTCCATGATCTCGCGCTTGCACGCGCGCAGCGCCTTCTCATCCCAGAACTCACCGAGGTTCATGATCTCGTCCACGGCGCCGGGGTTCTTGGGGTCCACGACGTGCGGGGCCGTGCCGTCGATGAGCGCGAGGCCGAGGTCCTGCACTGTCACACCGTCGAGCGAGTCATTGTCAGAGGAACAACAGAGGAACTCCACGTCGTATCCCATGTCGACGAACCTCTGGCCTATCTTCCTCATGAGAGTTGACTTTCCCACCCCAGGGCCGCCCTTTACGATCACGACTTTGTTGGCGTCGGGGCGGATCACGTGGTCGTAGAACGAGAAGAACCCGTCGGGCGTGTTCGCTCCGGGGAATACTCTCTTGATCCATCCTCTGCCGTGAGACTTCATGATATCCCTCCTCCGGGCGCCAGTGTCAGCGCCTGTGCACCGCCACAGCAAGCCCAGGCCGACTTCGCGGCGAGGCACAGCCTACGGGCTACAGCGTGACACGATTCACACAGCATGATATTGGGGCGCGGCGAGTAAAGTGCCTGGGCACCCGGGTCGCCTCAATTGGCGGCCACCGGCGAGGAGCCATCATGGCGAAGGGACGGACAAGGGCTGCCAGGCGTCCAGGAGGCCGCCTCGGCAACCTACCGTCCACGAAACCGGAGGGTGCCGTCAGAGGTCAACGAGCGGGAGGGCGTGCGCGACTTCCACTAGATTCCCACACGCCGGAGGATGTCGTCGACGTGAGCGAGGTGTCTCGAGAGATCGAAACACTCCTCCAACTCAGCGGGCTTGAGCACCGCGGTGATCTCGGGGTCTCCGAACACGAGCTCCTTGAAGTTGAGCCCTTCGTCCCAGGCCCTGGCGGCGTTGCGCTGGACGAGGGCGTACGCGTGCTCGCGGCTCAGTCCGCGCCCCACGAGGGCCAGCATGACCGCTTCTGAGAAAACGAGGCCGTCGGTCAGCTCGAGGTTTGTCCTCATACGGTCCTTCCTGACCACGAGTCCCTCCATCACCTCGGCGAACTTCCGGAGCATGTAGTCGGTGAGAATGGTCGCATCGGGAAGGATCACCCTCTCGACGGAGGAATTGCTGATGTCTCGTTCGTGCCAGAGAGGGGTGTTTTCCAGTGCAGCCACCGCATATCCCCTCATGACCCTCGCGAGGCCCGTGATCCGCTCTGAAACGATGGGATTTCGCTTGTGAGGCATCGCGGACGAGCCTTTCTGGCCCGGCCGGAACGGTTCCTGCACCTCGAACACCTCGGTTCGTTGGAGTCCTCGTATCTCGGTGGCAAACTTCTCCAGAGAGCCCGCGATGATCGCGAGAGTGGCGACATACTCGGCATGGCGGTCTCGGGAAAGCACCTGCGTTGAGGCCTTCGCCGGCTCGAGCCCGAGCTTGCTGCACACGTACTCCTCCACCCGGGGATCCATGCTCGCGTACGTTCCGACGGCTCCCGAGATCCTGCCGACGCTCACGACCTCGCGTGCCCGCTGCATGCGCGCGAGGTTTCTCCGCATCTCCGCGACCCAGACCGCCAGCTTGAGCCCGAAGGTGATCGGCTCGGCGTGAACGCCGTGGGTCCGTCCGATCATGGGGGTATTCTTGTGTTCCCTCGCCTTCTCGACGAGCACGTCAGTAACCTTGCGTATGTCGCGGATGATTATGTCGGCTGCGTCGCGAAGCAGTAGCGACAGGGCCGTGTCCACCACGTCGTAGGATGTCATGCCCATGTGGATGTAGCGCGCCTCGAGGCCGACGTTCTCTGCGACATTCGTAAGGAACGCTATGACATCGTGGTCTACTATGGCCTCTATCTCCCTAATCCGCGCCAAGTCGAAGCGGGCCTTCTCCCGGATGACCTCCACGGCCTCAGCCGGGACCCGACCCACGCTCGCCCAGCCCTCGCAGGCAAGAATCTCGATCTCGAGCCATTTCCTATAGCGGTTCTCCGGCTCCCAAAGGTGCTTCATCTCAGGGTACGTGTAGCGTTCTATCACGTGTTGTCGCCTCCTATGCTCTGACGCGCGGGCGGCGTCGAACTCCGACAGCGATTCCCCGGGGTGGGCTCAAGGCGCCTTGAACCCGGGTCAGTCAGTGTCACATTCTCTTTGCATAGGGGGCATTCCTCTGGGACGTAAGTCCCAAATTCCACCCGCACGAGCCGCTCCGTCCTCACGCCGAAGTCCACGCGCCCCCCGCTTCGGTCCACGATCATTCCCACGCCCACCGTCTGCCCGCCGCTCCTCTCCACGATGTCGAGGACCTCCCGGACCGAGGATCCGGTGGTCACGACGTCCTCCACAACAAGCACCTTCTCGCCGGGGGCTATGGTGAACCCGCGACGCAGCACCCGCCTGCCCCCTTCCCTCTCCGCGAAGATCGCCCTCGCCCGAAGGTGTCTGGCGACCTCGTAGGCGACGATGATTCCGCCCGTCGTTGGGCCCACTACCACCTCGACTCCGTCTCCTCGGAACCTCTCGGCGAGAGCGGAAAGCACCTTCTCGGCAAGTTCCGGGCGCTCGAGGAGCCTGAACTTCTCGACGTACACCGGGCTGTGCAGCCCCGAGCTCAGCTTGAAGTGGCCACTGAGGTACGCGCCCGTCTCCTTCAGTATGGCCAGTATGTCGTGGGTGCACGTGATCTCGCGCTGTGGGCCGTCAGTTGTCGCTCTGGTCTCTCGCATCTCGTTTCGCCTCCCTCACCTCGTCCAACAGCCTTGCCGCCGCCTCCTTGGGCGAGGAAGCCTGTGTGATCGGTCTCCCAACCACGAGGTAGTCCGCCCCGGAGAGGACGGCCTGGCGTGGCGTCATGCACCGCGTCTGATCGTGCGTGTCGCGCGCCCACATGGGCCGCACGCCCGGCACGACGGTCACGAAATCGTCGCCACAGGCCCTGCGTATGGCGCTCACCTCGAGCGGCGACGTCACCGCGCCGTCCAGCCCGCACTCCTTTGCGAGGCGCGCCAGGCGCACCACGTGCTCCTCGATGACGGCTCCGCGCCCCGGAAACAACTCCCGGGAGAACTCTTCCTCTCCTATGCTGGTGAGGAGGGTTACGGCCACGACCTTCGGGGAGCGGGCGCCCCGCGCGCTCGCGGCGCGGCGCACCGCCGCAAGGGCTTCCCTCATCATCCTCGACCCGCCCGAGGCGTGCACATCGATGATGTCCACTCCGGGCAGGGCGAGCGCCGCCGCCGCTCGTCCAACGGTCGTTGGGATATCGTGGAGTTTCAGGTCGAGGAACAACCTCGCACCTACGGCGGCCAGCCGTCGCACGATCGACGGGCCGCAGGAATAGAAGAGCTCCATGCCGACTTTGTACATGGAGACGTCCGGCATGAGCCGATCCACAAGCGTCTCAGCAGCGTCCGGGTCGTGTGTGTCCAGGGCCACTATGATTCCGCCGTTTTCGTCCACGAGTTTGCTCCCTCCTCATCGAAGGTCCCCGCTCTCAACGCGGATCTCGTATCGTCAGCGGGCGTGCGCGCCTCGTTCGCGGTCATCGCCCCGACCGAGGAGCGCTGCGGTGGCGGACTCGCCGCGGCGTTGTCGCGCCGTCTTGCGAGGCCGACGAGATCCGCTGCGGCGCCTACGCCGCGCTGCTCCACGTAGCGCCTTATCCCTTCGACTATCTCGACGCAGGCGGCAGGCGAGACGAGGTTCCACGTGCCCACGGCAACAGCTCTCGCTCCCGCGAGAAGGAACTCCACCGCGTCCTCTGTCCGGGAGATGCCGCCCACGCCTATCACGGGCACGCGTACCGCAGACGCGACCTCCCACACGGCTCGTAAAGCCAGGGGCTTGATCGCTGGGCCCGAAAGCCCCGCGAAGACGCGCGGCAAGGCCGGTCTCATGCGCGCGGCGTCGATGGCCACCGCGAGGTAGGTGTTGGCGCACGAGACGGCGTCCGCTCCGCCCATCTCAGCAGCCCGGGCCGTGTCGGCGATCTCGGCGACATTGGGGGAGAGCTTTACGATGACGGTCTTTTCCGTCACGCGCCGGATCGCCGCCGTCACCTCGTACACTGATTCGGGGTCGCTCGCGAAAGGCCGGCCACCCGCATGGATGTTCGGGCACGAGACGTTCACTTCTATTCCGGCTATCGCGGGTTCGCGCTCCATGCGCGACGCGAGCTCGCAGAACTCCCCCACCGAGTCTCCGGAGACGTTCGCGATCACGGGAACGCCAATTGCGGCCAGGCTCGGCGCCTCGTCCCTGATGAACGCCTCCACTCCGGGGTTATGCAGACCTATCGAGTTGAGAAGGCCGCACGGAGTCTCCCAAAGCCTCGGGGGCGGGTTGCCGGCACGTGGCTCCAGCGTGATGCCCTTCGTCACGAGTGCTCCGAGCAAGGACACGTCGAATATGCGTCCGAACTCCCGACCGTAACCGAAAGTGCCCGAGGCAGCCATCACGGGGTTCTTCATCCGAATGCCGCCGATGGTAACGGAGAGGTCAGCCGGAGGCAACGAGGTCCACCTCCTCGACCCAGAACACCGGGCCGTCTGCGCACACGCGAAGGTACGACGGAGCCCCGGACGATCCCTTCCCTTTCGCACGCACCACGCATCCGAGGCACGCTCCGATGCCGCAAGCCATGCGCTCCTCCAGGCTGACCTGAGCGCGGACGCCGAACGCTTCGCTGAGCCGCGCAACCTCCCGGAGCATCCCGGCGGGTCCGGAGGCGTACACGCACGTCACGCGCCCGCGCGCAAGCACATCTCGAAGGACGTCCGTAGCCAGGCCGCGCCCACCCATGCTGCCGTCCTCCGTCACTGTGAGCGCCTCGAACGTGGGGCACGCGTCCTGGGGGCCAAAGCCGCGTCCGCCATCCGCCTCGCTCGCACCGGGCGCCGCAGCGCGTTCCGTACCGCACGTTTCGCGCCCAGTCGCGCTCTCCGATAGCCCAGAACGCCCCAAGCCGGAAGCGTGGACGAGGCTCAGGAGGCCACGAAGGGTCTCCGCGTTACGCGCCCCTGCGATCAGCACTAAGCCCTCGCCCGCACGGCACAAGGCATCCGCCAGCATCGCCAGTGGAGCTATGCCCAGCCCCCCTGCCACAAGCACCACACGCCCGGCGCACGCTTGCGTCCGGCCGTCGAGTCGGGCCTCCGCGTCGAGCTCGCCCACGCGTGCTTCGCGTGTCGCGATCCCCCCGTCCTCTCGGCCGATGCGTGCTCTTGGCATCTCGAAGCCCCTGCCCAGCGGCCCCAGCACGTCCAGCTCGTCGCCAGGGCAGAGGGTCGAGAGCAGCGTCGTCCCCCTTCCCACAACTTGGTAAACGATGGAGAAGTCGCGGTCGTCCGGGCAAGTCCCGCACACGCTGAATGGACGCCTCAGCAGGGGATCAAGGGAGGTCCCGGGAAGGCGAACGTGAACGAACTGTCCCGGGAGCGTGCAACGTGCCACGTGTTCGTTCTCAATCCGCATCAGATAGCACCCGGGCGCCACCTGTCGGTTCTCCAGCACCCTCGACAACAGCGCAGCGGGCGCCGACTGACCACGTTCCACTACACCACCCCCTTCACGCTGCGGTCCGCGCATCGAAGGACAGGACCCCGTCGACAATGGTCGCGACCACCTTTCCAGAGAGCCTCCTGCCGGCGAACGGTGTGTTGCGACTAGCCGAGGCGAAAGCAGCTGGATCCACCACGAAGCTCGCGTCAGGGTCCAGCAGCGTCAGGTTGGCGCAAGCCCCAGGCACGATTCCCGGCCAGTCGAGACCCAGGATCCTTGCCGGGCCGTAGGACATCTTGTCCACAAGCTGCTGCAAGGTGAGAACGCCCGGCTTCACCAGCTCGGTGAACACAACCGGCAGGGACGTCTCCAACCCGATCATTCCAGGCGCGGCAAGTTCGTATTCCACCTCTTTTTCCTCCCTGGTGTGGGGAGCGTGGTCCGACGCGACGGCATCGATGGTCCCGTCCAAGAGGCCGGCGCGCAACGCCTCCACGTCGCGACGGCTGCGCAAGGGGGGATTCACTTTTGTGTTCGTGTCGTACCCCGCCACGGCTTCGTCCGTCAGGGCGAGGTGGTGAGGCGTGACTTCGCACGTCACCGCCGCGCCTCTCTCCTTCGCGCGCCGGACGAGCTCGACCGACCCCGCGGTGCTCACGTGGGCGATGTGGAGCCTCGCTCCCGTAAGCTCAGCGAGGATTATGTCCCTTGCCACCATAATCTCCTCTGCGGCAGCCGGGATCCCCGGGAGTCCCAGACGCGTGGACCAGTAGCCCTCGTTCATGGCACCTCCCGCTGACAGCTCCAAGTCCTCCGAATGGGATATCACCGGGAGGCCGAACGTGCTGGCGTACTCCATCGCATAACGCATGATTCTGGAGCTCGCAACAGGACGCCCATCGTCGGAAATCGCCACTGCCCCAGCTCGAGACAGCTCACCGATCTCGGCGAGCTCCGCTCCGTCGCAGCCTTTCGTGATGGCCCCCACCGGAAGGACTCTCGCATGCCCACATTCTCTCGCTCTCGACCGCACGAAGCTCACCGCCGCTGCCGTGTCGATGGGTGGATCCGTGTTGGGCATGCACGCCACGGCCACGAACCCGCCCCTCACCGCCGCGAGGGTTCCGGTCTCGATGGTTTCCTCGTCCTCCCTCCCCGGCTCGCGAAGGTGTACGTGCATGTCGATGAGACCGGGCAACACCAGTTTTCCACGCGCGTCGATCTCATCTATCTCCCCTGTGCCCGTGGGAGCGTCGGTGCCGGCGCCGACCGAAACTATTTTCCCCGCCTCTATCAGCACGTCCATTGTTCCGTCGAGGCGGTTTCGTGGATCCACCACGCGCCCGCCCTTAAGCAGTAGCTTCACCGGGTTTCCCTCCCCCCGATAGCAGATACAGCACGGCCATGCGGCACGCAACTCCGTTGGTGACCTGCTCGCGCACGGCCGCGTTGGGGCATTCCGCGACCTCTTCCGTGATCTCCACCCCTAGGTTCGCGGGACCGGGGTGCAGGACGAGCACGCCAGGCTTGCACCTCCGGAGCCTCTCGCGGGTCAGGCCGTACATCTCTGAGTACTCTCTGATGCTGGGGAGCAGGCCCTTCTTCTGTCTCTCCAGCTGAAGCCTGAGGACGTTCACCACGTCGGCCTCGGCCAACGCCTCCTCGAGGTCGCAAGTCACCCGCACTCCCAAGCGTGAGACGTCCTGTGGGATGAGAGTCCTCGGCGCGCACACCGTGACGCGGGCGCCGAGTTTCAAGAGCCCCCAGATGTTCGACCTTGCCACGCGACTGTGCAGGATATCGCCAACGATGACAACCTCGAGGCCTTCCACTCGGCCGAGGCGCTCCTTGATGGTGAAGAGGTCGAGGAGAGCCTGGGTCGGGTGCTCGTGCCTGCCGTCGCCGGCGTTTATCACCGAAGCCCTCACCGTCCGCGCCACCAGGTGCGGGGCGCCAGCCATCTGGTGGCGGATGACTATATAGTTCGCCCCCAAGGACTCAAGGGTTCGTGCGGTGTCCTTCAGGCTCTCACCCTTCGCGACGCTACTGGTGGACGTGGCTATGTTCGTGACGTCCGCGCCCATCCATTTGCCCGCGAGCTCGAACGATGTCCTGGTCCTCGTGCTCGGTTCGTAGAAGAGATTCACCATGGTCTTTCCACGAAGGGTCGGCAGCTTCTTGATGTCCCTCGCGAGCACCTCTTTCATGGGCACGGCCGTGTCAAGGATGAGCTCGATCTCGTCGCGTTCCAGGTACTCCAGGCCCAACAAGTCCTTGTGTCTTAGCTGCATGGTACGCCTCCTTCCTTGCTTCCTTTCCCCGCTCGGAATCTGGCATCGAGCGCGCCGCGGAAGCTCGCTATCGAGCTCGCGTCGCGATAACGGTCTTGCGTTCCACCTCGTGGACGTGTCGGTGAGGGTGCGGCTCCCGTGCGAGACTTGGTCCCTCCAAGAGCCGGCAACACCGCGCCCGGCGTCGCGACAGGTACAGTAAGAGCCTCCCTTCCGGATGCTCGCCGGAAAGGAGGCTCCTTGCGCGCAAAGCGCGGCTTGCCAGGGGCTCCTCCCCTTCCGGCCTCGCCGGGCCATGTTAAAGGGGTCCTCTATCGCCCTTTTCGCCTGTCGTTCGCCAATCGTGTGGACTAGGCCGCCGTCGGGAACCCGCGGCGGATCGTCAAGGCCGTTCGCCCGTGATTCCCGATTCCTCAGACTCTTGGATCACCACTTCGTCTTTGCCGTCCACTTCCTCGAGCCTCACGCTGATGATCTCCCTCCGCGAGGTCGGGACGTTTTTCCCGACAAAATCGGGCCTGATCGGCACCTCGCGGTGGCCCCGGTCCACCAGCACGGCGAGCTGGATCCTTGATGGCCGGCCCAGGTCCATGATGGCATCGAGCGCGGCGCGAGCCGTCCGCCCCGTGAATATCACGTCGTCAACGAGGACTATGTCCCGTTTCGAGACGTCGAAGGGGATCTCAGTCTTGCGGACCTGCGGTTGCACGTCGATGGTGCTGAGGTCGTCCCGATAGAGAGTGATGTCGAGCACTCCGACCGGCAGGACCTTCCCCTCGATCTTGCGTATGGCTTCCACAAGCCTGGTCGCAAGCGGAAACCCCCTCGTTCTGATGCCAACGAGCGCCAGCTTCTCGACGTCTTGGTTCTTCTCGAGGATCTCGTGGGCTATCCGCACAGTCGCTCGCCTCATCCCGTCAGCATCCATGATCCGGGCCTTGTCGACTAGAGGCACTCACCACACCTCCCGCATTGAAAAACCTTCTTGCCGCGGCGGCAAGAAGGTTCAAACGCACGTGCCACGTCACGCGATCCAGTCTCCTTGCCGGCCTCGCTGAGCCAGCTTAAAGGAATACGTCCTCTTTACTTTTACATCTAGTCTACCATTTGAGATCGAGCCCGTCAACTACGAATCTGTCGCCGGGTCTTCCATCCCTTACGAGGGCGGCCTCGGCCGGGACCGCCTACTCCCCAGGCGCCGCCTGGTCACCGGGCACTCGCCGGCCCTGTTTCCCTTGTCTTGGCCCCCGCGGCGGCCCTCCGCTGCTGCCTGGCCCTCTCCCACATGCGCCACTCAAGCCATACGGGGCTCGCCACGAATATCGACGAGTACGTCCCCACGATGAGGCCGATCATCAGAGCAAGGCTGAAATCCTTGATGCTAGCTCCGCCGAAGAGGAATAGAGCGACCACGGCAAGCAGGGTAGTTGCCACCGTGTTCAACGACCTTCTCAGCGTCTGCAGTAGGCTCTTGTTCGTCAGCTCCTCCAGAGTCTCTTTCTTCCTAAGTCTGAGGTTCTCCCGTATCTTGTCGAATATCACTATGGTGTCGTTGATGGAATACCCGATTATCGTCAGCACAGCCGCGATGAAGGGGCTATTCACCTGTCTCCCCATGACCGCGAACGCGCCCAGTACTATTATTGTATCGTGTATGAGGGCGAGCACCGCCGCCACCGCGAACTTGAATTCGAAGCGAAGGGACACGTATACGACTATCCCGATCCACGACACCAAGACCGCCATGAGAGCCTTGCTGAGGAGCTCCCTCCCGATGACCCCCTCGACCAACTGGGATTCGACCACGCTGACCTGACCAAGCGCGCGGGAAAGCGCGGCTACGATCCTCCCTATCTGCTCATCATTTAGTGGGCGCCCCCCCACCTGCGCCCTCACTTGCACGTCGTTTGTACCAGATATGGGCTGGACCACGGCCTTCTGGAGGTGCATGTCCGCGAGCTCCGCGCCCGTGAGCGCCTCCGAAACCTCGCTCGCCCTGACCGGCCTCTCAAACCTCAGCCTGAGCAGGGACCCGCCGGTGAAGTCGACCCCAAGGTTCAGGCCTCGCGTGAGGAGCGCTATGATCCCACAAACCACGAGTATCCCTGATATGGCAAGGAACAAGCGCCTCTTGCCGATTATGTCCACGGTTTTGACCTCCTTACGCGCCGAAGTACCTTGCGTACCTCTCGGGGTTCCGGTCCACGACGGTTGTCATCAAGACGCGCGTCACGACTATCGCTGTGAACATGCTGGCCAGTACGCCGAGCCCGAGGGTCACTGCGAAGCCGCGAACCGCTCCCGTCCCGTACACGTACAACACCCCGGCGGTGATAAGCGTGGTCACGTTGGAGTCGAGTATGCACCCGAATGCCCGGGTGAACCCGGCCTCGATCGCCGCCCGCAGGCGTTTTCCGCCTCGTATCTCCTCTTTGATTCTCTCAAAGATGATCACGTTCGCGTCTACAGCCATACCTACGGAGAGAATCAGTCCCGCTATGCCCGGCAGCGTGAGCACAGCGTGGACACACGCCAAGACCGCAAGGACGATGAGTGCGTACACAGCGAGAGCTACGTCTGCCATCAAGCCGGGCAGCCTATACATCATTAGCATGAAAAGCACGACAAGTCCCGCGCCCACGACGGCCGCGATCTTGCTTTGGTCGATGGACTCCTTGCCCAGCGTGGGTTCCAGCACTTCGCTGTGAAGAAGGTCCAATGGCACGGGCAGCGCGCCTGCACGAAGCATCATGGAGAGATCCTTGGCTCTATCCATGCTGCCGATCCCCGTGATCTGGCCCTTGTCCTTGATAACGCTCTGCACTACTGGAGCGGACAGAAGCTCCTGGTCGAGGTATATGGCGATCGGGCGGCCGATGTTCTCGCGAGTCGCCTTCTCGAATTTCCTCGCGCCCTCGCTCGTAAGCTCGAAGTGGACGGCGGGTCGCCCGTACTCATCAGATCCCGCAGTCGCGTTCTTCAGGTCGTTGCCGGTCATTATCACTTTCCCCTGCTCGTCCCTGAACTCGAGCTGCGCTGTTCTGCCGACTATCTCCTTGGCTCTTTGCGGGTCCTTTACCCCTGCCAGCTCGACTACGATCCTCCTTGAGCCTTGCCGGTAGATCGCCGGCTCGGCGACACCCAGCTGATTGACTCTTCTCTCTATGACTTCCTTAGCGCGCGCCACAGCGTCCTCGTCGGCTCTCACCGTGTCGGTGTCCCTCGCCTCGAGGACCATGCGGGTGCCGCCCCGCAGGTCGAGGCCGAGGTTCATGGGCAGCTTGTACACAGCGAAACCACACGCAATCACCAGGACAGCGATTCCGACGAGCCTCCAGAGGGTTCCTGGCCTCATGAATCCGGTTCCTCCCTTGCCCGCCCCAATTGACACAACCCCATTATATGAGTTGGATTTGGGCTTGTCAACGAAACGAGCCCCTCCGCGCTGCGCCCGTGGACCGTCCTACAGCAGCTTGGCGCCGTTTATCTCGAGTCGAAAACGACAGTTGAGGAACTGGGCCGCCCGCCTGCACATCACCATCCTTGCCAGGAAGATCTCGAAGTAGTCCATCACCGGTGACAACTCCATGTCGATCTCGAGTTCGAGAGTGACGTTGCGGGCCTGGGCGTCCACCCGGAGGAACGAGCGGAGGACCGCGTAGTTGACGCGGTCATGGATCTCGAACGTGGCCGGATCGACGTTTCTCACCCTCGAACGGTGAACATCCGACTTGTCTGCTAGAATGAGCGCAGCCGCAACGTTGTTGACCGCCTGTCCAACCTGTTCCTCGTGGTTGCCTATGGCGCCCGCCACCTGAGCGACCTCGGACGGATCCATCTCAACCTTGAGGAGGATCATCGTGGCCAGCGCGGCACCCACGGCTCCATGGTGATCGCGGCCGGCCATGTTGCCTATGTCGTGCATGAAGCCGGCGATCGCGGCAAGCTCCGCCTCCCTCTCGGAATGGCCGAGGCGCTCCAGGATATTCCGCGCTATCTGTGAGACCAGCGAGGCGTGCCTTGTCCCGTGCTCGGTGAGGCCTATGGCAGCGAGGTGTTCGTCCGCCTTTTCCACGAATACCCTCACCTCAGGGATTCTCCTGACATCGTCTAGTACCAGAGCCATCCTTACGCCTCCCGCTGAAGTGGGCCGTCCGACGCGGATCGTTGACGCGGATCGTTCGCCCTACGCCGAGTGGAACGCGCGCCGGCGTGTGCACCGCGCCGCAAAGTGCGGGCAAGGACGGCCGCGGGGAGTGACACGGCCTCACAGCAGCGCATCTCACCCAGGCGCGGCAAGCATCGTCGCACGTCCCGACGCATAGCATGCCGGCGGTCGCGGACGGATATGCCACCTCCGCGTGGGAGCGGCGGCCTCACGCGCGACGGATGTGACGCGACGCCGGGCGGGGACATAGACTGTATCGGGAAGTAGAGGATTTTCCCACCAGCGAGCAGCGAGTCTCCGAGGATCATGGAGGGAAGGAGATGGCGGAGCTTCTGGCTGTAGGTGATTATGTCACCAGGAAGTCCCATGGCGGCGACATCATCTTCAAGGTAGTCGCCGTCGAAGGTGACAGCGCGCTTCTACGCGGCGTCCTGCTGAGGATCATGGCAGATGCCCCAACGAACGATCTCGTGAGGGTCAAACCGGAGCGTGCCATCCTGGCATTGCGCTCTGTCGAAAGCGTTGAGAGGAAGACAGGATAGAGCCATAAGCGCCATCGGGAAAGGAGTGACTCAAGGCATGCAGACGATCACAAAGGAAGAGCTCATGAAGCTCGAAGAGCACATCAAAGCCTTGCCCCCTCAGGAGGAAAAGGCGGAGGTCCTTGCGGACCTGCAGCAGCTTACGTTCGTTCTTGCGAGAGCCACGTGGTTCAGGCAGCAGGCCCCAGAGGGCAGCAGGGTCTTGTGGATTGCGTCCACTGACTCGGGATTCGTCACGAGGTCTGTGAGCGAGGCATTCGTGACGACGTGGGGTCCGGTGATAATGGCAGCCGATCAGCTGTGGCTGGGAGTGGACGCGAACTCCGTCATCATGTTGTGGCAACCCGGTGCGACGTTCTAGACGCCTTGGGGATCGCTCACGGCGTGAACTCAGCCGTCCGGGCACCAATGTGGGTACCAAAGCGCCCCCGGGTGTGGGGTGACCCTACCCCGGGGGACCGCTGGGCCCTGGCCGATGAACGCGCACGCATCCTGAAAGCCGCTTCTCATTGGCCCCCTGCCAGCTCCGGCTCCTTGTCGCGCGCCGCCTCTCCCTTCCCAAGCACGGCACCGACCGCGGCTCGGGTCGTCTTGATGCGGACCTTCTCGGCAATCTCGACCAACAACGAGTCCTCCTTGACGTCCACGATCTGACCGTATATGCCCCCCACGGTGATGATGTGGTTCCCCTTGCGAAGGGAGTTCAACATCTCCCGCCTCTTCTTCTGCTGAATCTGCTGCGGTCTGATGAGGAAGAAGTAGAACACGACGAACATCAGCGCGAACATCATGATACTCGAGACGAGCGACCCTTGTTGTGCGGGCATGGATTTCACCTCTGCTCTGCGGTTTCTCCGGGAATACGTGAGTCAATTCCACAGACGTCCCAAAACTCCTGCCTCGCTCCGCTAAACGAGCCGTCTATTATGGAGGCGCGTATCCTGTTCATGACACGAATGAGGAAGTACAGATTGTGGTAGGATACCAGTCTCAAGCCGAGGATCTCTCCGGCTCTTAGCAGATGCCGAATGTATGAACGCGTGTACCTCCGACAGACCATGCAATCGCAGCCTGGGTCGAGCGGTGAGAAGTCGCGAGCGTACGACGCATCCCTGACAATGATCCGTCCTGTGCTGGTGAAGGCTGTTCCGTGCCTTGCTATCCGAGTCGGCAGGACACAATCGAACATGTCAACTCCCCGTCGGACGCCCTCCAAGACGTCCTCAGGCGTCCCCACTCCCATCAAGTACCTCGGTTTCTCTTCAGGCAGGTGCGCGCAGGCGCGCTCAAGCGCCTCGAACATCAGGCCTTTGGGCTCGCCAACGGATAGCCCTCCTATCGCGTACCCGGGGAAATCAATATCCGTCAGGGCCCTCGCGCTTTCCTCTCGAAGGTCAGGGAAGACGCCTCCCTGCACGATCCCGAAAAGGGCTTGATCCTCCCTTCTGTGAGCGACCTTGCATCTTCTCGCCCACTCAGTCGTCCGCCGCACAGCCTCTCTGACGTACGCGCGATCAGCCGGATAGCGCACGCACTCGTCGAAAACCATGGCGACGTCCGCACCCAGCGCCTCTTGAATCGCGACAGCCTTCTCCGGCGTCAAGAAGTGCTTCGAACCGTCTATATGCGACCTGAACTCCACCCCGTCGTCGGTGATGCTGCGGAGGTCCGACAGGCTCGCCACTTGAAATCCTCCGCTGTCAGTTAGTATACCCCTGTGCCAGTTCATGAAAGCGTGTAGCCCACCTGCTTCGCGAACGAGTTCCGCTCCCGGCCGCAAATAGAGATGGTACGTGTTCGCGAGGATCATTTCCGCCCCCATCTCCAGCAGCTCGTCGGGGGAGATACCCTTGACGCTGCCCTGGGTGCCCACAGGCATGAAGACCGGTGTCCGAATCACCCCGTGACGCGTGACTATCTCGCCCGCACGCGCGTTGCCGGACGGTGCACGACCAACGATTCTGAAGGTTATGCTCACGAGCGCATCTTCCTCACGTCGCTGTCGTCCCCCGATAAGGTGACGAGCGCCTCCCAATCTTGGCCTCACAAGACGAGCATGGCGTCGCCGAAAGTGAAGAACCTGTACCTCGACCTCACAGCGATTCCGTAGGCTGACATGATCCTATCATAACCGCCGAAGGCGCACACGAGCATGAGCAAGGTGGACCGCGGAAGGTGGAAGTTGGTGACAAGCGCGTCAACCAGTTGAAAGCGGTATCCGGGATAGATGAACTTGGTCGTCCACCCGCTGAGCGGCTCCACGCTTCCGTCCCCGTGCGTCCTCAAGGATTCGAGGGTCCGCACTGCCGTCGTGCCCACCGCGAACACGCGACCTCCCCCTACCCTGGTCTGCGTGAGGGCGCTCGCGGCCTCCTCGCTCACTTCGAAGTATTCGGCGTGCATCACGTGGTCTTCAACCCTCTCCACTTTCACGGGTCGAAAAGTGCCGAGCCCCACGTGGAGAGTCACACGGACGATCCGAACGCCCTTCCTCTCAATGCTCTCCAGCAGCTCACGAGTGAAGTGAAGGCCCGCGGTCGGCGCCGCCGCGGACGCTTGTTTGTTCCTGTCGGCGTAAACCGTCTGGTACCTCTCTGGATCGGCTATTTCCCTTCTGATGTACGGAGGGAGAGGCACACGTCCGATCTCCTCGACGACGCGGTCGAAGGCACCGCACGCCACGAAGCGAACTATCCTCCCGCCCGCCGGCGTCCTGGACAGGACATCACCCACCAGGCGCCCGTCGAACGAGAGCCTGGTGCCTGGCAATGCCTTTCTCCCTGGCTTCACGAGCACTTCCCAGGTCTCCGACGCGCTCTCGCCGCGCTCTTCAGGTCCACGCCCCACCTCGCCCTCTCTTCCGCCCGGAGCGTCCACCCTTGACAGAAGGAGGACCTCGACCCTTCCGCCCGTTCCTTCGCGCTTGCCGACAAGCCGCGCCTTCATGACACGGGTATCGTTGAGGACCAGCGCATCGCCCTTCCTGAGGTAGTCAGCGATGTCACGGAACGATCTGTGCTCTATCTCGCCGTCCCTGGGCACGACCATCAGGCGCGACTCGTCTCTACGCTCCAGAGGCTCCTCGGCGACGAGCTCCGGCGGCAGGTCGAAGTCGAAGTCCGCAACCTTCACCCTTCGCGCGTGCCCCCTCCCGCCGTCGGCGACATGTCTCGGCCCGTGAACGCCCCGGGCAGGAGGTCCTCCACCCTAACCACCTTGACATCCCCTTTGAGGTTCGCCATGACAACATCGATGTCCGTGCCGAACTCGGCCAAGACCTGCCTACAAATGCCGCACGGCGCACACGGGCCTTCGGTGTCTCCAACGACCGCTATCGCGGAGAACTCGCTCTCCCCTTCTGACACCGCTTTCGCAACAGCGCAGCGCTCAGCGCAAATCCCAGCAGGATAAGAGGCGTTCTCCACGTTGCAGCCCGCGTACACCCGGCCGCTCCTTGCGAGGAGCGCGGCTCCCACCTTGAATCGAGAGTAGGGAGCGTACGCGCGTTCCCTCGCGGCCCTCGCGATCTCGATAAGTCCGGCGTGGTCCATCCCGACCCCCCCATAGCGCGGTCATCGTCTCACGTACGCCATGAGTGTGACCGTGCTCGCTTTTTCCACCTCAAGCCTCTTCCCGTCCCGGGCGAACCGCGCGGCGATCTCGGTCAGGGCGGCGTCCAGCTCGCCAGGAGAGCCGACCGCCTTGATCACCACGGGATTCACGGGGATCGGCTGCTGGTTCACGAGAATGACGGGCCCGGCGCACCGAACCGAGGACTGCGCTGTCATGCGCTGCCCGCCCACCTCCGCGCCTTGCGCCCCTGCGCAAAACAGAAGGTTCAGGATCTCCTTGATGTCCCGCTCATGAACGATCTCGCGGCTCCGGTAACCATCCTGCGCGTCGTAGGCCCGGACGACGACCCCGGGCCCCGCAAGCTCGGCAGCGCCGGCGGCCTCCCTCAGTCTAGTGAGCTCTTCACGGAGCCCCCCGATGTCTTCCTGCAGCCGCCGAATCTCGTCCCGTCTCTGTCTCTCTTGTTCCACCCTGGACCATGAGGCGAAGCCCGCCCGCGCAAAACCGATGGCCTCTTCGGCGTCCCTCGCCTCCACGGAAAGCGCCCTCGCCACCTCCACCGGACTTGCGGCAAGCCCCACGGCTGCCTCGAGCCGGGTGAGCGCGTTCTTGACGTATGGTACATCCTCCACCTCGAACGCGTCCGCCAGCGAACGCAATTGTAACGCCACGCTGTAACCACTGCGGCGGAGCATCTCGAGTTCACCCATTTCTCCGGGAAGGCGGAAGAGCGACATCCGCCGGGCGAGAGCCACGCTATCGAGGGCGAGCAGCACGGATGCGCACACGAGAAGAGGCCGCAGCATGCCCCATGTGTTCGCGCCATCTTCTCGTCTCTCGTACCTCGGGTGGCGCCGGAGCGTCAACGGCCACCGCCCCCCTTCTCGAAGCCGCTCAGCACGAGATTATCCTGTCTCTCGATTTCCACGCGTATGCCCCATGGTTTGAGGCTGTTCCTGATGAGCTCCAGGCTGCTTGCAAGAAGCTCGGGAGAGCCCACCGCCCTGATGACAACGGGGTTCACCGCGATAGGTTGCTGGTTCACGAGCAGCAGCGGGCCCGCGCTCCTAATGGACGACGTCGCCACGAGCCGTTGCCCCCCTACTTCGACCCCGGAGGCGCCCGCGGCGAACAGCTCGTTCACCATGTCTCTGATGTCCTTCTCCTGGACCACGTCTTCTCTCGAATAGCCGCCGGGGGCGTCGTACACCTTCACGACGATGCCCTGGCCTTCCAGAGGGCTGTACCCTGCCGTACGCCGGAGGCTCTCGAGGGCGGAGCGGAGGTTGTCCGCCTCTGCTTGCAGCAACCTGAGGGCGTCTTGGGTAGTCCTGGGGGCGATCAGGGACGTCTTGCCGCCCGTGACTTCTATCTCCACCGGCCCGGAGAGGCCGGCGAGCGTCGTCTCAGCCTGGAGCCTTGCCGTCGTCTCCGGAGAGATAGCGACGCCGTTGCCCTCAACCATCACCTGGCCGTCTGGGCCCCGGGATACGGTGACCACGGTCCGGCCCGCGATCGTCCGCACGGCGGGGTCCTCGCTGATGATGCTCAGCACCAGTCCCCTGCGGCGGTTCTCCTCCTCGCGGACTATGACATCCTGCAGGGCCCGACCGTACGTCATCATAGCCGACGCGATCTCCTCGCGACTCACGGCCTGTTCTATCTCGAACTTGAACTTCGCAAGGGCGTCCCTCACCGCAGAGTTGCGTGCAAGGCCTGAATCGGCGCACGTCAACTCATAGTAGTCAGCGAGGGCCCTCGCTCCTCCGCGGACTACCTCGGTGTCGCTGATCTCCCCTGGAAACCTCAGGAGATCAAGGGAACGGGCCAGCATCGCCACGTTTGCGGCCATGAGCAGGACAAGGACTGCTATCAGCATCCTCGTCCCGGCGCCAGAAGGCTCTCGCACGCCAGACCCCCCTCGTCCAGACTCGTCCCCATTATAGCAGAAAAGGGCCGGTGCATCCATAAAGGCCCAGACCGAGGCGAACAAGGACTTCGTGCGGCGGCAGCGTATAGTACGGTTGAGGTGGACGCGCTCATAAGCGTCGGGAATCCAGCGAGGCCCACCACCACGTGGTCCCCACATCACGGGAGCCCGGCTGGATCCCGCGCGCGAGGCGATCTGATGGGCGTCCGCCGGAGGGAGGATTCCACCATGGCGTTTTCGCAAAGCGTCGTCATCATGCTTGTGGTGGTGATGCTCGCGGCTTCCCTGATGACCTTGCACGGGGATGCCGGCGCGCCATCCTCTGAGGTCTGGTTCGTTGGGAGGAATG
The DNA here is from genome assembly GCA_024653485.1 of Bacillota bacterium. NCBI lineage: Bacteria > Bacillati > Bacillota > Bacillota bacterium. Next base: position 95,032 of record JANLFY010000003.1, read on the forward strand.
TCGCCGACGTGCGTGGAGAGCCTGCAGACGACGCAGAGCGTGTCACTCAGGCACACATCGGCACTGAGGTCGTGGTCATCGCGGGCTCCGGTGACTGGGTCAAGGTCCGAATCCCCGCGCAGGGAGACTACCTGGGTTGGATGAGGAGAGCGGACCTCGTTCCGGCAAGCAAGGCAGCGGCTTTCGCTTCCTCAAAGCAGCTCGCCTTGGTGCGAGTTGCGAGGGCCACGGTGCTGCGCGACGAGGGGCGTTCCGGACGGGAAGTCGCTGCAGTTACCATGGGGGCGCGCCTCGCTGTCATACGAAGACAGGGCGACCTCGTGCAGGTCGCTCTGCCGGCCGGTGAGTCCGGGTACATCGCCGAGAACGCCGTCGTCCTCTGTGACCGGGACAACGGGCCCCCTCGCAGAGGCGTGGGAGACATCATCAAGACGGCGGAGCAGCTCCTGGGAACCCCATACTTGTGGGGCGGCATGAGCGCGGATGGGATAGATTGCTCTGGCTTCGTGTACACAGTGTTCTACGTCAACGGCGTCATCCTCCCGCGAGACGCTCACGACCAGTACGCGGTGGGCACGCCTGTGGACCGCGCGGGTCTCCTCCCCGGTGATCTCGTGTTCTATTCAACGTACGCCAAGGGGGCATCCCATGTGGGAGTGTACACCGGCGGCCAAAAGGTGATCCAGTCCGGGTCAGCGACCGGTGGAGTCGCCGTAATCGGCTTGGACGACCCGCACTACGGCCCCAAGTACATCGGCGCCCGCAGAGTGCTTTGACCTCCCCCGGGGCGCGATAGCGGAGTGCGGCGGCGGTCAGAGTGCGCGGAACATGAAGCGCGCGGCTGCGACGACCTTGGGCCCGAGGATGGCGGCACCCACCACGGCGGCCCAAACCGCGCCCACGAGGACGGTTCCCGCTGCTATGTCCTTCACCGTCTTGACGCGGACCTCCCAGCCCGGGCAGGCGATGTCGCAGATTATCTCGAGAGCCGTGTTCATGAGCTCGCACGTGATGACCAGGGCGATCGCGAGAGCGAGACACCCAAGCTCTGCCGTGGATACGCCCAGAAAGGCGGCGGCCGCAAGCGCGAGTGCTGCCGCGACAAAGTGAATGCGCATGTTGCGCTCTGACGAGAGCACGGAGATCACCCCGTGCCATGCACATCGGAAGCTCTCCCAGAGCGACCTCGTTTTCACCTCGCGTCACTCCCCTTGGGAGAGGCAGCAGGGGGCGCCTCGTTCGACGGAAGGCCCAATCCCGCCATGATCTCTCTCTCGCGCTCTTCCATGTCCTCAGCTTCCTCGTCGCTAGCGTGATCGTACCCGAGCAGATGCAGAAGTCCGTGGACGGCAAGAAAGACGACGCACCGCGTGAACCCACCCATCTCTGCCGATTCCCTGGCCGCAGTCTGTAGCGATATCACGATGTCTCCGAGAACGGCTTCGCCTTCCGGAACGTCCTGGTCATCCATGGCGAAGGAAAGCACGTCCGTAGGACAGTCTTTGGCTCGATAATCCCTGTTGAGCTCGCGAATGCGCTCGTCGTCCACCAGGGCAACGCTCACCTCGAAGTTCGACGGATCGAGTCCCTCGCGGGTCATGCCCGCCACCACCGCACGTTCGAGCGCGACTGTCAGCGCCTCGGTCACGTCGATCTTGTCCTGAAGGTTGATGATCTCGATAGGCATGCACGACCCCCCATGCGAGCGACTGCCCGTTCAAACGAGAGCGCCGCTTACGCGCGCTTGGCCTCCAGGTCTCTGCTGCTCATGTCCGGGTACTCGATCCGGGCGTGGAAGATGCCGGTGAGCACCCGGACGAAAGCGCGGGCAACCCCATCCAGGTCTTTCAGAGTCAGATCGCACTCGTCGAACTGCCCGTCGGCAAGCCTTTCCTTTATTATCTTCCTCACGAGCCCCTCGATACGGCCGGGCGTCGGCCTCGCCAACGAACGCACGGCCGCTTCCACAGAGTCGGCGAGCATCACTATGGCTGCTTCCTTTGTTTGGGGCTTGGGGCCAGGGTATCTGAAATCCCTTTCGCTGACTCGCTCCTCGCGCCCTTCGTCCGTCGCCTTATGGTAGAAGTACGGCACGAGGCTCGTCCCGTGGTGCTCCCGGATGATGTCGACTATGCCTTCCGGCAGACGGTGGCGAACGGCGAGCTCTACCCCGTCCTTCACGTGAGACGTAATGACGAGGGTGCTCAGAGTCGGAGCTATCCTGTCGTGAGGGTTGTCCTGCATGAGCTGGTTCTCCACGAAGAAATAGGGCCTCTTCATCTTGCCCACGTCATGGTAGTATGAGCCCACCCGCACCAGGAGCGAGTCAGCCCCAACTGACTCCGCCGCCGCCTCCGCCAGGTTACCCACGATTATGCTGTGGTGGTATGTCCCTGGCGCCTCCACGAGAAGCCTTCTGAGAAGCGGCTGGGTCGGGTTAGAAAGCTCGAGCAGCTTGATGGCGGACGTGATCCGGAAGAGGTTCTCGAAGAACGGCAGGAAGCCTATGGTCACTACGGTCGACAAGACCCCGTTGATGAGGCCGAGGTACCAGAATCGCGAGATTGACGGGTCGCCGACCGGCGGCCCTATGGTCGCTATGGCCACAGCCCCGGCGGCCCCAACCACCACTCCCGCCCGCATGAGGTCGGAACGCTCGGAGATCCTGGTCACGCAGAACGTTCCGGCCAGGCCCGAGACGGTCGCAGCGGTAGCCGAGGGGAACGATCCGCCGGCGATGACGCCTGTCAAGGCGCCGAATAGCACCGCCGACAGCGCGGACAGCCTGGCATCCACGAGCACCGCAATGAGCATGGTGCCAAGGCTCACCGGCACGAGGAAGGAAGCCCCTGGCCACGGGATGGAGCATATCACGGCGGCTGCCGCGCCAATCATCACGATGATCGTGCCCAGCAATAGGAGGAGCTTGCCGCTGCAGAAAACGTCGCGCCTGTGCAGGTACAGGTACGCTCCGATCACGGACACGAGCAACACCACGAGGCTGACGATGCTGAGGAACATGAAGGGATTGAACTTCGGAACGAGGAGTCCCAGATCTTGTAGAATCGCGATGTGGTCTTCGGTGGCGATCTCGCCGCGCCTTATCACCACTTGGCCTTTGAGGATCATCACCGGCTTGACCTGGCGAATGGCGGCCTCGCGCGCTTTCTCCACCTTTCCGGGGTTGAGCACTAAATTGGGGCTGATCTGGCTCGTGACGACCTCGGCGACCGCCCTCTCGGTCGCGTCGACCAAGCCAAGCGAAGCTACGGCGTCCGCAGCGTGCTTAGTGGCCGCGTCAAGCGTCTCCTTGCTGACGCGCATTTCTCTCATCGTCCGTCCGGCTACTGCCTTCGACGCCTCCCTCGCGACGTCGAGCTCCTCCTCTGAGAGGACCATCAGAATGGCCAGAGTCTCAGACGATAACCTCGTGCCCAAGTCTCTGAGGGCCTTTGCGGAAAGCCGGGCCACGGCGTCCTCGACCCCGTCGCGGAGCGAGGCGACCCCAACTCCTTGGCCGCCTGCGCCCGACGGACTGGCACCTAGTTTCCTCCTCTCTTCTTCCACGGCATCGAATATGAGGTCTATGGTATCCTCCGCGCTTATGCTCGCGGCGAGGCTGATGTCGTAGTTCGCTGGCGACGCGTTGGCCTCTTTTATGGCCTCTCGTGCCGCCTCCTCACGCAGACGGTCTGTGACAGGACGGTTGACTATGTCGCGCGACGCCTCGACATCGACCTTGCTGGGCTGCCCAACCTCGAGATCCACGCGCTTCGGCACCACGATCGCCGACAGGATGAGGACGAGAGCTGCGGTCACCCCTGCAGCCACCAAGGCGCGCTGAAGACCGGGGTCTGCCCACAGCCCGGTCTTTCTGTCTTGCGCGCTCGACAGCGCTGAGGAAGGTTTTCCCATCGGAGTGGGCACGCGTCTCCCCCCTATGCTTCTTCCTTGTCGTGCTCGTACCTTTCGTACGCCCTGATTACCCTCTGGACAAGCTCGTTGCGCACCACGTCCCTGTCGCTCAGGTACACGAACTCGACACCCTCAACGCCCCGAAGAATGTGCTGGATCTCCTCCAGACCAGAGAACTTCCTGCTGGGAAGGTCAGTCTGGGTGAGGTCGCCCGTGACCACGATCTTCGAGCCGAACCCCATCCTCGTCAGGAACATCTTCATCTGCTCGTGCGTCGTGTTCTGGGCCTCGTCCAGGATGATGAATGAGTCGTCGAGAGTGCGGCCGCGCATGTACGCGAGCGGCGCTATCTCGATGACACCGCGCTCCATATGTTTTCTGAATGCGTCGACGCCGACTATGTCGTATATGGCGTCGTAAAGCGGTCTGAGGTACGGGTCCACCTTCTCTTGGAGGTCGCCGGGCAGAAAGCCCAGCTTCTCACCGGCCTCGACTACGGGGCGAGTCAACACAATCCTGGAAATCTCCTTGCTCTTGAGCGCCGCGATGGCCATCGCCATTGCCAGGTAGGTCTTCCCCGTGCCCGCGGGACCGATGGCGAACACTATGCCCGACCGACGCATGGCTTCGATGTACCTCTTCTGACCGAGGGTCTTGGGGCATATCCTCTTACCTCTGGTGGTGACCTGCACGACGTCGCTCATGACTTCCACGAGGCTTGTCCCAAAGCCCTCGCTGACCATGTCAATGGCATACCGAATGTCACCGGACGTGAGCCGGTGGCCGGCCCTCACAATCCCCAAGAGCTCCGTGAGCACCTCGCGGGCCCTCGCCACCCTAGTCGGATCGCCGTCGATGGCCAAGTCGTCCCCCCGGGACGATATGGTGACGCCAAGCTCCTTCTCGACGAGCCGAAGGGTCTCATCGCGCTTTCCGAACAGCGCCATGGCCTCGTGCACATCCCTGAGTGGTAGTCTTTCAGGAGCCGTCTGAACGTTCAACTCCCCGCTCTTGCCTCCTCTCCAGAGCTATGTCTTCTGTGGTCTCCATCGTCATCGTGAAAACGATCGCTCCGCCTTGAGAGTACCTAACGTCCTCCCTCACGTCAAGGATCTTGGCGCCAGATGGTAACCTTGCCTCAAGGGCACCTCGCGCTCTGGCGCGCGTCTCGGAAAGCACAGCCTCCCTGTCCAGCACCTCGACCCTTCGAGCGATCTCGCGATACGTGGTGACGTCCACTCCGAACGAACTCCACACTCCGCCCCGGATGGGCACCCGGTACGAACTCCGTTCCTCCTCATAGTCGGTGAAGGGTGGCTCCTTCGGCCCGACCACCAATGTGAGCGCACCCACCGTGAAGCGGCGCGTCGTCGCCACCCTGCCGGTCGCGCTTGCCACCTCCCGCACCAGCCTGAGCTCCTCCGAATGGGTTCGCCATACTCTGCCCACCACGATGCCTCGAGCGTTCACGACCTCAACTGCTTCTCTTTCGCCGTGCCGGTCGTCTGCGCCACGAATGAGCCCTGCTATCAGCACTTGGCCCTTGGCTACCGTGTCACCCTCACTCACCAGGGGCTCCCCGGATAGCACTATCAAGTTCGTGACAAGCGCGTCTTCCGCCGCGACGACGTCGACCACTCCCGGGCTCACGTCGGGCAGAGTCTTCTCAGCCACCTCGATGCTGGCCATGGTCCCCTTGATGTGGACGGCTGCCCACGCGAGGCTGGGAAGGTCGGCCAGGATGCCCCTCGCAACCTCCCTGGAGTCGATGGATCTCTTCCACGCGCCGGGACGAAGTCCGTGCTTCTTTGCCAGCTCGAGCACGAGCGCGGGATCGGTCCTCTGGACTCCAGAGACGTCCACGAACCATACGAACGACGAGACCACGTAAAGGGTGACGGAAAAAAGCACCAGACCGGCTACGAGGCCCTTCCTCCTGGCAAGCCTCCGAACGAGGAAGGGCACGCCGATCTTTTCCTCGATCCTCCCTCGGCACCCCGTCTCGCGCAAAGCCTTCCCAAGAGAGGAAAGGTCGTGAAGATAGGCCCTTGCCACGAGGGAGCGGTCGTCAACCCTGGTTATGTCCCAGAGATCTATCCCACGCGCCAGGGCCGTGTTCACGAACTTCTCGAGGGCTCTTCCCTTGACTGTGATTATAACATAGCCCCTCAAGTATGGCCACAGGGCTGCGAGCAGCACGAACCACCCCTCCCCCGTGCCGAGTGGCTGTCATTCCCACAGTGTCACGCGGTATATGCGTCCTTCCACGGTCAGCTCTGTTTTCGTTATCCTGCTGATGGATAGGTCTCGGCCTTCCACAGAGACCTCGCCGCGGGAAGTGGCCACTCTCACGCGTTCCTGAGAGTACTCGATGAGGCCCTGATGGTTCTCCACGCAAAGCTGCACGTTGCCCATTACTACCAGCTTGGGCATATCGAGAAGGACGTTCTTGGGGATCTCGAAGAAGTCAGCGAGCTTTTCCTCCACTCGGCCGGCCATGCCGTTCACGCCACCCCCACGCATCCTCTCCCACGTCCTGCGCGTTTCAGACTCGTTACCATGAACACTGCCGCGGTGCTGGCACAGTTCATTTGTATTCCCGCGGGCAAGGCAACTTGCTGCTGACATCGCCGGTCATAGCCAACCGAGTCCTGAGGGGGGAGGGGTCGCGTGGAGTCAATGGAAGCGTGAAAAACAGGGGCACGGGGAAGACGACAAAACCTCCTGCCTCGCGGCCTACAGCCTCGCCCTGCGCCGGCGCGCAAGGGGAGGGCCGAGCACCTCGGCGAGCACTATCGCCCGGACGAGCTCTTCCGACGTAAGCAGCGCGGTGAAGCTCCGGCCAGCCGATTCCACAGCACTACTCGTCCGTGCCCCGCAAGAGCCCGCCGGGGTAGTGGAGGGGCGTTCCGTGGGGCGGCGCTCCGGCGAGGTCCCGCCCCACGCGGTCTCCAGGTACGACCGCGTGCCGTCACGCTCCCGAATTCCTTCCTCCGCCCATTCGAGGCTCGTTCCTTCGTCGGACGGGCGTTCGGCAGGAACGCACCGACGCGCCATCCTTTGGCCGCCTTCCCCCGGTTTTCCACGCACACCGGACGGTGGTTGCCCAATGTCGGGCGCAGAGCGGGCAGGAGGTGAAGGACAGGCTTCGGATGATCCCGCAGGGCGCTCTGGCGTCCCGAGAGCGTCGGTCATGTCCTCCCGATCCTCAACCGGCGGAATCTGCGGCCATGGAGCCCCCGCGCCCCTCGCCGCTCCCTGGCGGCCCCTCGCGAGACCGCCTATGACGGAGACCACCACGTAGAGCAACAGCAGGACCCCGAAGAAGGCGTCCATCATGTCATCACTTCTCTTTCTCGTCTTCCACCGGTCGCGAATCGACTGCGTCTTTCGGCTCGCTCACGCTGGCTATCGACTGCCTCATGCGCGTGTCCGCCAGAACGTTCTGGAGCTGGTAATAGTCCAGCACTCCGAGCTTGCCCGACCGTAACGCCTCCGCCAGCGCCTTTGGCACCTCAGCCTCCGCCTGAACCACCCTCGCCCGCATCTCCTGCACTTGTGCCTTCATCTCCTGCTCGCGGGCGAGTGCCGCAAACCTCCGCTCCGCCGCTTTCGCCTGGGCTATGTTCTTGTCCGCTTCCGCCTGGTCCATCTGGAGCTGCGCCCCGATGTTCCTCCCGACGTCGACGTCGGCGATGTCTATGGACAGTATCTCGAACGCCGTGCCGGCGTCCAGGCCTTTGCTCAGCACGGTGCGGGATATCTTGTCGGGGTTCTCCAAGACTTCCTTGTGACTTTCCGCCGATCCGACAGTCGTGACCACGCCTTCCCCTACCCGAGCTATTATCGTGGCTTCGCCGGCTCCGCCTACGAGCCTGTCGATGTTGGCGCGCACCGTCACTCGCGCCTTGGCCTTGAGTTCGATCCCGTCCTTCGCTACAGCGGCCACCACGGGCGTCTCTATCACTTTCGGGTTCACGCTCATCTGTACGGCCTCAAGGACGTTCCTACCAGCTAAGTCTATGGCACACGCCCGCTCGAACGACAAGTTGATTTCCGCCCTCTGAGCTGCGATGAGAGCGTCGACCACTCTATCGACGTTGCCACCCGCTAGAAAGTGCGCCTCCAGCTTGTCCACGCTCACCTGTAGGCCGGCCTTCACCGCCTTGATGAGAGGCATGATGATCCGCCCGGGTGGGACGCGTCGCAACCTCATGCCCACCAAAGTGAAGATACCCACGTGCACCCCGGCTGCCCACGCGGACACCCACAGGCCGACCGGCACGAAGTTTAGCAGAACGAGCAAACCTGCGACTACCAAGACAGGCAGGATCATTAGGGCGTATGCCGCTCCCATTCACATTACCTCCCGGTTGAGCTTGTGGTACAGACTCCAGTGATGATCCACGAATCCTCTATCCAACTGATTTTGCGCTCTCCTCGTGAACGCGCACGACGATGCGCGGTCCTGCGATGTCCACTACCTCCACAGCAGCGTCCTTCGCGATGAACTCACCCTCCGACACCGCGTCAAGCCTGGTGCCGTCCACGATTATGGTGCCACTGGGGCGCAGTGCGGTAAGCGCCCTTCCCACGCGTCCAAGGTATGCGCCGCGCTCAGGCGCCGTGATGTAGCCTTCGCGCGCGCCCTGGACCGTCTTTAGCACTAGTCGCCCGATGAACGGTGATCCGCTCAGGTACCTAAAGGCCGCCGCCACGACCACCGCAGAGATCGCCGAAGAGAGCGAGATGACCAGCAAGGCCTGACGGAAGTCCCCGAAGCTCAACACGATCGAGGCAAGGGTGGCGGCGGCCCCTGCGAAGCCCGCGACCCCGAACCCGGGCACCACAAAAGCCTCCACCAGGAGAAGCACGAAGCCGAGCACGAAAAGGGCCACAACCTCCCAGCCAGCGATGCCCGCGATCATTCTGCCGCCGAAGAAGAGTCCCAGGGCAACCACGCCCGCGGTGCCTGGAACTCCCCAACCGGGGGAGGCCATCTCGAAGAGGAGGCCCAGAAAACCCAAGGTAAGGAGGATGGAGCTCACCGTGGTCTCCGTCAGGAACCTCGCGACTTTCTCGGCCGAGGTTTGCCGCACCTCCACAATCCTCGCGCCGGGGAACCCGAATTCCCGCAGGACCTCGATCCTGTTGGCTGCCACCGCGTCTGCGATGCCGTGTTCCCTCGCCTTCTGCGCGGTAAGCGTCAAGACCTTGCCCGGCTCAGTGAGGCCCTCAATGGCCACGTCAGCGTCCACCATGGCCGCGGCCACTCGGGGGTCACGCCCCCTAGCCTGGGCGGTTGCCTCGAACTCGCCGCGGAGCGCGGAGATGGCTTTGGGGTCCTTCGGGACGGTCTCGGCGGCGCCAATACTGGCACCCGGAGCCATCGCGATACGCTCCGCAGCGAGCGTGATGAGCGCGCCCGCAGACCACGCTCTTCCTTTTACGAAGGATATTGACGGCACCTCCTGGTCGAGGACCATGTCGCGTATCTCGATGGCAGCGTCGACGCGCCCTCCGAAAGTGTCCACTTCCATGAGCACGCAAACGGCCCCGGCAGCCTGTGCGGCTCTGATCCCCCTCCTGATGTACGCCGCGAGGCCCGGCTCGACGGGCCCTTGCACCTTCAACACGTACACGGTCGAACCGCCCTCGACCTGCTGCGCGAGGGCCTGGTTGCCCGGCCACACGTGTGCCGTCGGCACGTGGACGAGCACTCCGGCCAACGTGAGGGCGAGAAGAATCGCACCGGTCTTGTAGCGTGCGCGCGTCATGCGACACCTCAGTCCACTTTGGCTTAGTACCCTGAGTTTCGGCCCGAAATGGGTGATGCCCGACGGAAGACGTCGGGCATCACCCGCCATGCCAATCCTAGTAACGGAACCTGCGCTTCCGTGCAGCCTCCGACTTCTTCTTCCTCCGCACGCTCGGCTTCTCGTAATGCTCGTGCTTCCTTAGTTCAGCGAAGACTCCCGACCTCTGGCACTCCCGCTTGAACCTGCGGAGCGCGCTATCGAGGGATTCGTTTTTTCCTACACGTACTTCCGACATCCGATCTCCCTCCCTCCGCAACCACGATGTTTACCCGACGGTGCTGCGACTCAACGCAGCCGTTTGTGGCGGCGGAGACCAGTCGGGCACTTGCCGAGAAGATCTACGCCCGATTATACCCCAGCGCTCGACCACATGTCAACGCCGCACAGTGCGCGCGTGCGCCCGCGTGTCTGCGCGGCCACCCCGCCATCTGTCGCCACGCCGCGCCCGTTCGCGGCTCGGCACGACCTCATGCCTCGCGAGCTGCGTTTGCGCTTGCCGACGACTCATCCGGGAGGCCACCCAAACCTCCTGCCTCCGAGAAGGTGGAAGTGGATGTGGAAGACGCTCTGACCCGCCAGCTCGCCGCAGTTTCCGACCACGCGAAAGCCGCCCTCGGCCCCGAGAGTCGACGCGAGCTTCGCTGCAACGACCAGGACATGTCCTGCCAAGCCCTCGTCCTCCTCGCGCAGGTCGGCGAGGGCACTTACATGCCGCTTCGGAATGACTAGCACATGGATGGGCGCCTGAGGGTTGATGTCGCGGAAGGCAAGAGTTCGGTCGTCTTCGTACACCACGTCCGCCGGAATCTCGCGCCTCGCGATCCTGCAGAACAGGCACCCCCCGTACACGTCCCCCGCGCTCGGGCCAGCCTTGGTGTCGGCAGTCCTCATCGTAGTCCCCCCCTCGTCAGTTATAAGTTCTCCCTGACCGTCCCCGATCCTCCCTGTGAGCCCACAGGTGGAGAAAGTCTTCTCGCGGTCACCCCATCCGGACAGGCACCCACGACGGTCACGGGAACGATGTCCCCGATCTCGCTCGCGCGGGTCGCCTCCTCTAGCAACTGGATCCTCACGTAGGTGCTTCCTAGACCCTCCACGACGACGCGATCGCCTCGCTCCCGACCCTCCACGAGGACGTCCTCACGTAGTCCTACCAGGCTCTTGTGGAACCTGAACCCAAGCTCGCGACCCAGCGCTATCATGGCCTCGCTTCGTGCGTGTTTTGTGGCGTGGTCCACCTGAGGCGTCATGCGCGCGGCGCGAGTGCCAGGCCTGGGGGAGTACGCAAACACGTGCATCTTCGTAAATCCGACGCGCCTCGCAAACTCGAACGAGCGCGCAAACCTCTCCTCGGTTTCGCCCGGAAAGCCGACCATCACATCGGTAGTGATCCCCACGGGGGAGATCGCGTCCCGAATCCGGGCTATTACACGCTCGTAGTCGGACGTCCGGTATCTCCTGTTCATCATGACTAGGACCTCGTTGTCGCCGCTCTGAAGAGGTATGTGGAAGTGCTTCGCCACCCTAGGGAGGGAGGCCACGGCCCTTATCAGAGGCTCGTCCACGTCAAGGGGCTCCACCGAGCTCAGCCTCACCCGACCGAGACCCTCCACCTCGTGTACGCGCTCCACGAGCCACGCGAGGCCCGGCCTGTCACCGGTGTCCAGCGGGTCCAGGTCCTTTCCGTACGCGCCCAGGTGGATACCGGTCAGGACGATCTCTTTGTAGCCTGAGTTCACAAACCTTCGTACCTCTGATAGTACACACTCCGGACGGCGGCTCCTTGACGCCCCACGGGCGTGTGGGACCCTACAGTAAGAGCAGAACTCATCGCATCCCTCCTGGACCTTGATGAACGCGCGGGTCCTGGCGCGCGCCCCCGCAGCGACGGGAAGCTCCTCGAAGCGGCCGCTGGGGCGACCCCGCCCTACCTCGACCACGGGTCCCCCTCCGTCCAGGACCCGCTCGACCAGGTCCACGAGTCGTCCCCTCTCCAGAATCCCCGCCACTACGTCCACGCCAGGTATGGCGGCGACCTCCTCGGGTGCTACCTGCGCGTAACATCCAACAACGGCGACCACCGCCGACGGATTCCGGCGCCTTGCCCGGCGGATGGCCTGCCTTGATTTCTTCTCACTCGCGCTCGTGACGGTGCACGTGTTTATGCAGTATACGTCCGCCGCAGAATCGAAGTCCACTATGTCGTAACCGCGCTCCCGGAAGAGCGTGGCCAGGCTTTCGGTATCGCACTGGTTCACCTTGCACCCCAAGGTGAAGAAGGCGCATTTTCGTGCACTCGAAGGCAATTACCCCATCTCCCCGGCCTCGTACAGGACGATGGACGCGACCACGAGCCCCGCCGTCTCCGTCCTCAGTATCCTCGGACCGAGCCCACACGTCACTGCTCCCAACTCCACTGCCTGGGCGACTTCCTCTCTAGAAAACCCGCCCTCTGGCCCGATCAGGATCACTATGTCCCGGGCATGAGAACACCCCTTGACAACGTCGCGGATGCCCCTCGATCTCTCCAGCTCCCAGGGCATCAGCACAAGCCGACTACCGGGAGCACCTTCTCCCGACCCTGACATGGAAGCCGTCCGCCTGACGGCGTCTAGGAAGCTCTCTATGGCGAGGACGTCCGGCACGCGCTGCCTCCCGGACTGCCGTGAGGCCTCGCGAGCGATCCGCCTCCACCTCTCCAACCGCTTCGCGGCTCCCGCCTGGTCCGGCCGAGCCACTGTGCGCTCCGTGACCACCGGGACGAAGCGGCTGACCCCGATCTCAGTGTTCTTCCTGACGACTTCGTCCATCTTGTCCCCTTTGGGCAGCCCCTGGACGATGGTAATGAATACAGAGGGCTCGCGGCATACGTCGCTGCCCTCTGCCAAGACCACCAACACCTCATCGGCCCGGGCCGCCGCGATAAGCCCGCGGTGCTCGATCCCGGCCCCGTCAACAGCAGCGATCTCATCGCCGGGCCCGAGTCTCAGGACGCGGAGAATGTGGCGGGCGTCCTGGCCTGTTATTGCAACCGTGGATCCGGGTACGGCGACCCCCGGCACGAAGAACCTCGGACGTTCTCGGTCACGCATGGCGCTCCCAGGCGTCGCGGACCTTCTGGAAGAAGCCTCTTGGTTCGTCATCGGCTCTATTGCCGCCGCGCAGTTTGGAAAGCTCGCGGATGAGCTCTTTCTCTTTCTCCGTGAGCCTCGTGGGAGTCACCACCCTCACCCTCACGTATTGGTCCCCGCGTGAACCGCCGCGCACGTCCGGAATACCCTTCCCCCGCAAGCGGAAGGCCGTGCCGGTCTGAGTCCCTTCAGGGACGCGGAGCGTGGCCCTGCCTTCGAGCGCGGGAACCTCCACCTCGTCACCGAGAGCTGCTTGCCAGATGCTTATGGGTATCTCGCACACTATGTCGTTGCCGTCTCGCTGGAATACCTCATGAGGCCTCACGGTTATGAACACGAACAGGTCGCCTGGCGGCCCGCCCCGTAGACCCGCTTCTCCCTCGCCTGCCACCCGCACGCGCATCCCGGAGTCGACCCCTGCGGGGACTTTCACCCTTATCTTCTTGCGCTTGCGTACCCTGCCGCGTCCCTGGCACGCCGAGCACGGCGAATCGATCACCCTGCCTTCGCCTCCACACCGAGGGCACGTCGTGATGCTCGTGAACCTTCCGAACGCGGTGGTCCGCACCTGGGCTGTCTGGCCCCGGCCTCCACACACCGGACACGTGATGGGCGAGGTCCCGGGTTTGGCGCCGGTGCCGCCGCAAGTCGGGCAAGCCTCCAGCCGCACCACCTCGATGTCCCTCTCCAGACCGAAGGCGGCCTCCTCCAGGGAGATCTCGAGATCATATCGGAGGTCGGCACCTCTCTCCGGACCCGGTCTTGCGGCCCTCTGTGCGCCGAAACCGCCTCCGAAGAACATGTCGAAGATGCTGTCGAACGAGGTGCCGAAGTCTCCGAAATCCCAACCGCCCATGCCTCCACCCGGTCCTGCGCCTGCCCCATCCGCGGCATGGCCGAACTGGTCGTACTGACGGCGCTTTTCGGGGTCGGAGAGCACCTCGTACGCCTCGTTGATCTCCTTGAACTTCTCCTCAGCGGACGGATCCTCTTTGTTCATGTCTGGGTGGTACTTCCTCGCAAGCTTCCGGAAGGCCTTCTTGATCTCCTCCTGGCTTGCGTTCCTGTCCACACCCAAGACTTCATAGTAATCGCGCTTTGCCAACTTTCACACCCCTGAGCATGCGGCAACCGGGCCGCAAGATGGGGGCCTACTCGTCCTTGACCTCTTTGTACTCGGCGTCGATCACGTCATCTCGCCCGCCAGACTTTGCCCGTGAAGACCCTTCGGGACCGCCGCTCGCCGCCCCCGTCGTGTCCCGGCCGCCAGCGCCGTCGCCTGCGGAGCCCGTCCCCGCCTGGGCACGGCTGTACATGGTGGTCGTCACTTCGTGGAGCGCTGCGAGAAGCTCATCCTTGCGTGCCTTGATGGCGGCGATGTCCTTTCCCGCCAGAGCGGAACGCAGGTCTTCTTTCGCCCTCTCGACCTTGCTCGCCTGATCGGCCGAGATCTTGTCCTTGTGCTCCTTGAGAGTCTTCTCACACGTGTATACGAGCGAGTCGGCCTCGTTCCGGAGCTCCGCCTCTTCGCGCCTGCGCTTGTCTTCCTCGGCGTGCGACTCCGCCTCCTTGACCATCCGCTCGATGTCCTCGCGCGACACGCCGCTGGAAGAAGTGATGGTGATTTTCTGCTCCCTGCCCGTTCCCAGATCCTTGGCTGACACGTGGACGATGCCGTTCACGTCTATGTCGAAAGCCACCTCGATCTGTGGAACCCCTCGAGGCGCGGGAGGTATCCCCGTGAGCTGGAACTTGCCAAGGGACACGTTGTCGGCCGCCATGGGTCGCTCGCCCTGCAGCACGTTGATCTCCACGGTGGTCTGGTTGTCGGCCGCGGTCGAGAATATCTGTTTCTTGGTTGTTGGTATGGTGGTGTTGCGCTCGATCAGCTTCGTGAACACTCCTCCGAGCGTCTCGATGCCGAGGGAGAGCGGGGTGACGTCCAGGAGCAGCACGTCGTGCACTTCGCCCGCCAACACGCCCGCCTGAATGGCCGCCCCCAGCGCCACGACCTCATCGGGGTTCACGCCCTTGTGAGGCTCCTTGCCGATGAGCTCCTTGATCGCCCTCTGAACCGCCGGCATTCTGGTCTGGCCGCCAACGAGGATGACCTTGTCAATGTCTTTCGGCTCGAGCCCCGCGTCCGCAAGAGCCCTCCGGGTCGGACCGAGAGTCTTCTCGACAAGGTCCTGCGTTAGCTCCTCGAGTTTTGCCCTGGTTAGCGTCATGTCGAGGTGGAGAGGCTGGCCGCTCGCGTCGGCCGCAATGAACGGCAGGTTGATACTGGCGGTTAGAAGACCCGACAGCTCTATCTTGGCCTTCTCTGCCGCCTCCGTGAGCCGCTGGAGGGCTACCCTGTCCTTGCGGAGATCGAGACCGTGTTGCTTCATGAACTCGTCGGCCACGTAGTCCACGATCTTCCTGTCGAAGTCGTCCCCACCAAGAAGGTTGTTCCCCGAGGTGGCCTTCACTTCGAACACGCCATCCCCAAGCTCCAGAATGGATACGTCGAACGTGCCGCCGCCCAGGTCGAACACAAGGATCGTGTGGTCCTGGCCTTTGTCGAGCCCGTACGCCAGTGCGGCCGCGGTGGGCTCGTTGATGATCCGAAGGACCTCAAGACCCGCGATTCTCCCGGCATCCTTAGTCGCTTGGCGTTGAGCGTCCGTGAAGTACGCAGGCACTGTTATGACGGCTTTCTCGATCCTCTCTCCGAGGTACGCCTCGGCGTCCTCCTTGAGCTTACGGAGGATCATCGCGGATACCTCTTGAGGGGTGTACTCTTTGTCGTCTATCTTCACCCTGTAGGTCGTGCCCATCTTCCTCTTGATAGACAGGATGGTCCTCTCAGGATTGACGACGGCCTGTCTCTTGGCCACCTGGCCAACCATCCTCTCCCCTGTCTTGGAAAAGGCCACAGCCGAGGGAGTGAGCCTCGAACCTTCAGCGTTCGGGATCACCTTGGCCTCGCCGCCCTCCATCACGGCGATGACTGAGTTGGTGGTTCCGAGGTCTATTCCTACCACTCGTGACATCGTCTTACCCCCTCATCCGCGCACTATCTCGCAGTATTCAAACACACTCCAGCCATGAAGCGCTGCCTCGCGCAAAGCCCACCCCTTTCCGGCATGCCCTGCAGTCGCGTCTCATGCGCTTCCGCAGGCACGGCCGGTCGAGCCGCCTAGGCCCGTTCGCCTTTCGCGTCGTCGTCATCTCCGCCCGCTACGCGAGCGTCCCGTCCTTCGCCCGCCTGTCCGGCGTCTCCCGCCTGGCCATCGCCCTCGGCCGGACCCGTCCCGATCTCGGCCGCGGCGCCTTCTTGACCCTCCAGGGCGGGGCGGCACGCAACCGTGACAAGCGCCGGTCTCACGACCCGACGCTCTGACGCGTATCCCCGCTGAATCTCCTCGAGGACTGTGCCCTCTTCGGCCTCAACGGTAGCCACCCTCAAGACCGCCTCGTGCCTCATGGGGTCAAACTGCTCCCCCGCAGCAGGAATCGGCCTTATGCCCTGCCTGCTGAGAAACTCCAGAAACTTGCCCATGACTAGGTCCAGCCCTTGCGCTATGCTTTGGTCAGCCGCGCTGGTCTTAGCGTGTTTCACTGCCCGCTCCAGGCTATCGAGAGCGGGAAGCATGTCTCTCACCACGGACTCCACGACCGCGTCGCGGAGATCCGCCTGCTCCCGCGCGACACGCTTCTTGAAGTTCTCCAGGTCGGCCTGGGCCCGTTGCCAGCCCGCAAGGAACTTCTCTTTGAGCGCCGTCTCCTGTCGAAGCAAGTCCTCGAGGGCAGCCCCGTTCTCTCCCGTGTCGCACCCTCTCGCGGCTTCCTCCCCGCCTGTCGCGTCGTCGGGCTTGCGGCCCTCCGTCTCAAACGGCTCCCCGATCACATCCCCGCCTCCTTCGCCTCACCCGACTGATCCTCTCTCTTTTTTACTATCCTGTCAATCCTGAGCACGGCCTCTCCTACTTCGGCCGCTGCTCTCAAGGCGTTGAGCTTCACTTGAGCAGGGTCGACCACCCCGAGGGACAACATGTCTGCTACTGCGCCTGTATCGCAGTCTACTGCGAGGCTGTCGTTCCCACTCGCCGCCTGAGCCGTTATGGCCTCCTCGACTTTCTCGAGGGGGTTGTACCCCGCGTTTTGTACGATTTGAGCGAGGGGGCGTTTCAGCGCAGCCAACACACAATCCACTCCGTAGGCTGCCATGCCTTTCACCTCTCGCCTAACGGAGGCAAGAGACCTCGCCGCAGCGATCTCGGCAGCTCCGCCACCGGGGACGATCCCACCTCTTACCGCCGCCTGAACCGCGCACACGGCATCATGGGCTATCCGCTCACGCTCCTCCACTACGTCACTCGTGGAGGCACCCACGACCATCGTGGCCATCGGCCTCCCACGACCCCCGACTATTCTGACCTCCGAGACCCTCTCGTCCTCGAAGACTCTCTCTGCCGCCCCTAGGACCCTCTCCATCTCGCTTGAGGACCGGGCGATCCACGAGCGCTTCACCAGGCGAGCGCCTGTGTGCTCCGCAGCCCTTCGCAGGTCCCGCCACGACATCCGCGTGACGACGACGACTCCCGCGTCCACGAGCATGTCCTCTGCGATGTCGGCAAGGCCGCCACTTACGAGGATGACGTTGATTCCGCACTCTACGAGCTGCCTCAGATTGCGTTCGAACCCCTCTTTCAGGGAGAAGTGCTTCTCGATCCCCCGTTCTGTGGCGAGGGCGCCCTCATCTACCCGCTCCGGCTCGAGCGCGTCGTCCAGCGCAAGGATCCTGGCCGGAGCCACGCTTGCGGGCATGTGTCTGCTGTGCCTCGCCTTCCTGACGATCACACCCCTGAACACTTCGCTCCTCGCTCCCTCCTCCGCGACTATTGCGTCACGAAGGTTGAACGCCGGGTCAAGGAGGTTATCCAACCCAACCACCTTGGCGGCTTCCACGGCCAGCGCAGCTATGTCCTCATGACCTCTGCCTGCGGTGTTCGCCACGCGTACCAGCCAAGGATCGCAAAGCCCCTGAATCGGTCGGGCGGAACGCTCCAGCGCCTCAATGGCGGCCCTCGCCCCGATCCTCACGCCCTCAATCAGACGCGGCACCGGGACGCCGTCGGCCACCATGTCAAGCCCGGCCTGCACGAGGGCGCTAGCCATGATCGTGGCGGTGGTCGTGCCGTCGCCTATCTCTTCATGCTGAGCCCGGGCGATGTTGATGAGCATCCTCGCGGCGGGATGGGTGGCCTCCATGCGCTCGAGTATGGTCCACCCATCGTTGGTCACGACCACGTCCCCCAGTCTATCAACGAGCATGGTGTCGAGGCCTTTGGGACCGATCGTTCCCTCGACCGCCGACGCAACCGCTCGAAGCGCGGAAGCATTCGAGAGGAGAGCAGCTATCCTCTCATTCCCGCCGGTGTCGTTCGTCGTGCGCTGTTCGCTCAAGAGAACCCCTCTTTCCCTGAAAGAGTTTCATGGGGCTAAGCTAGCCTTAACCCCATGCGTCGAAGGCCACTGATGGCACTCGGCACCCACCTGGATACGTCACATGACGAGGATTCTCGTGAGGACATCCCCAAGGTTCTCCGCGACGAACTCGACCAGCGCCACCACCCGCGAGTAGTGCATGCGGGTCGGGCCGACGACCCCGAGCGCGCCCATGGGGATGCCCCGGACTTCGTATGGCGCGCTCACCATGCTGCATGAATTCATGCTTGGATGCCCCGCCTCTCGGCCGATGGTGACCGTTACACCCGTGGCCCCCACAGCGCCGGAGAGAAGTCCGTGGAGAGCCTCTTCTTCCGCGAGGAACTCCAGCACGGTCCTGGCCTTCGAGACGTCCTGAAACTCGGGCTGTTCGAGGAGGTTCACCTGGCCATCGGCGTATACCTGTTCCTCACGATTGTCTTCGAGGGACTGAGCGATTGCCTCCATCGTGGCGTCGATGAAGCTGTTGTACTCATCGAGCTCCGCTTTGATCTCGCGCAGGAGCGATGTTCCGATACGGGAGAGCGGAAGGTTCACCAGCCGCGAATTCAGGAACTCAGCGATGCGAGCGAGTTGGGCGCCGGTCAGAGGATGCCCCGTGGCGATGAGATGTGTACGCACGAACCCTGGGTCAGTGACCAGCACGACCAGGACGTTTCGCGTGTCCACCGGAAGAATCTCGATGCGTCTGAACACCCCGGCCTTCGAGATCGGGGACAGCACGAAGGCGGCGTACCTGGATAGATGCGCCAAAATCCTCGCCGTCTCCTCTATGATGAGGTTGATCTCTCGGCGCTTTTCGGCCAGAGCCCGCCTGATGCGCCCCCTCTCCTCTTCAGACACGGGCCTCTGCTTCATGATGAAGTCAACGTAGAAACGGTATCCCTTCTCGGAGGGGATGCGCCCCGAGGAGGTGTGGGGCTGTTCAAGGTAGCCCGACTCCTCCAGGTCCGCCATCTCGTTTCTGATGGTGGCGGGGCTTACGCCCAGGTTGTATCTACGGGCGATCGTGCGGGACCCCACCGGTTCCGCAGTATGGATGTAATCGTCGGTGACTGCTTCCAGTATCCGCCTCTTTCTGGCGTCCATGACATGCTGGAAGCTCATCAGGTTTCCTCCTTATGTCAGCCTTCGCATTAGCACTCGCACCACCTGAGTGCTAAGCCCTCGCGATAAAGATATCACCCTATTTCGCCCTTTGTCAAGCGAGTTTTCTGCCCCGGTGGCATCGTTGACGAGCTCGCGCTCCTCCAGACCGCGGCGCCCTTGACCTCAGTGGTCCACGTTTGTCGTGGCATCGCCCCATCTCACCGCGGCGGACGTCGCGCTTCCGACGCGATTCTATAGCTCCTGTCTCACTTCCGCAGCCTGTCCCCGATAGCAGACCGACGCTAGAGGGCACGCAGAAAGAACGCCGTCAAGCCTAGGATCGCGAGCACCTGGGTGAGAACGCCCCATGGGGGCGCGAGGCGTCCGTGCCTAATCACCCCGCTGTGACTGGGAAACACGAGCCGGAGCCGTCCGTGCGGAGTGTACGCTCCGGGGAACACAAACGCCGCGGCGACCTCCAGATCCGGCAGCACGGCCCCCAAGCCGCCCGCTGTCGCGCGCACGTCCGCGCCCGCAGCCAGAAGGCCGAGGGCTACAAGGAGCGAGCAGGCGACGTCGAGCGCACCCTGAACCGCGCGGCTGTAGTCCGAGTGAGGCACATAATCCAGCACGGCATGGCTCACCAGCCCTGCCGCCGCCGCGAGAACAGGGCTTGGCGTGGCCACCCCGATGATAGCGCCCGCTATGAAATGCGTTGTGCAATACACCCCTCCACTCTCCTCCTTTGAGCGGAATCAGCCCGCGGACCCCTGCGACTCCCTCTGTTCACCAATGGGCGTCGCGATGACCCGTTCGCCGCGCGAGACTCCGTCCCCTTCAGCGTCCGGTGCACTCGAGGGCACAACCGGACTCGAGAGCACAACGCGGTCCCCGCCGGAGCTAGAGGGGTCGCCCAGGCGGCCAAGCCACCCGCCAAAGCGCGTGAGAACCCGTAGCGTCGCTCGAGTAGTGCGCCTTGTGGCTGAAGCCAGCCACCTGGCGCACTCGCTCGCCGCGAGGAATGCACGGAGTCGGGCTCGCCGCGCGAAGGCAAGCTCATCCTCGATGTCGAGACGGCAGGACTTGCCAAGCAGGAAGACGACGTATGCATGACCGTCATTCTCGCGCTCAACGCCAACGCACGGCGCAGGCATGTCCACGCCACGGAGGTCGGCCTCGGCCCGCTGCGCAAGGTTGAGTCCGAGGGCGACGAGCACGCCGAAAAGGCAGACGAATGCGGCCCAGCTCGCTGTCGCAACGCCGGGGATCCGCCTCATCTCTGGATGTCCTCCAGCACGCAGGCGACCACGTCCGCAAGGAGGGTCGCCGCGCGCTCCGCTTCCTGTCTAGTGTTCTGCTCGCACCCGATCTCGAGGATGACTGCCCTGCTGTGGACGTGCTGGTTCCACCTGGCGTCGTCCCGCACGTTGATCCCCCTTGAAAGTCCTGGGTACATCTCATCCATTTTCGCGTTGAGATAATACGCAAACGCCAGGTTTTCGCGCCAATTCGGGTGGGGGAGTCCGAAGCGGTCCGTCGTGACCACTATGAACACTCTTGCGGCTTTCTGGCCGTCTATCTCCACTGTGGGCGACGCCGAGATCCCTGCGGTTCCGGCATCCCGGTGAACGTCGAATACCATCTCTATCGTGGGGTGTTCCTTCAGCACGGAGGAAACCGTCTCATGGGAGTTGATGTACGCCTCCCTCCACACCGGGTAGTCGTGGATCTTCCGCGAGTGGAGCACTGGGATGCCGTACTTCTCCGAAAGCGCCTTGGCGAGCTCCGCGCCCACAGAGATCACGCCTTCCTCGCTTCCCCACACGTGATCCGCTCCAGAAGTGAGCCTATATGCTTCCGAACTATGTGAGTGGTAGATGAACACCAGGGGCTTACTGCCCCATCCCCGCGTCTGGGCTCGCAGCCGCGTAGAGCCGCTTTGGTCCGACGGCAGCGGACGCGGAATCACGACGGCCGGCGGCGCAGGTTCTCGTTGCGGCAATGGCGCCTCGACCCCTCCCGGCGGATCCTCCGGCGTGGTCCCCTCATCTAGACGGCCGGGCTGTTCCCCGGCAGACGACTGTGTGGGGCTGACTGAGCCTCCCGTGGGCTCGCTCGTCGCAGTGCTCGCTGAGGGCCTCGCTGCAGGGAGGTACCCGGGAATGCCGACGGAAAGAAACGTCCTTGGGTCCTCGAGGTCCGCCGCGGAGAGCGTCAGCAACAGGGAGAGGAGGCGTGCAGGCATGGGTCCCGAAGACGTTCTCGTTTCTGTCATCCGGACCCGCGCGAACATGGGAATGGCGGTCTCAACGAGCCCGTAGGGAGCCATGAAGTCAACCGCGGCCCGGGCCTCTCGAACAAGCCTTCGCTCGCCTTCCACCAGGAATCCGCTGAAAGCAGGGAGGATCCCTCCACGCCGCGAGCCAGTCCGGACCTCCAAGAGACCGGCCACACCCATGCCGAGGCCCACGAGGAGGACGGCCAAATAGACAAGCGCGGGCCCCCACGGGTTCCTGACAGATTGGAACGGAGAACGGCTCCTGCGCGCGCCCCTGCGAATTCGCCAAGACCACCTGCGGCTCCCCCACACCCATCTCATGTCGACGTACCTCCGGCCCGGCAACGGGGACCCTTGCCTGTCCAGTCGGCGGTGGGCGGACATCGCCCATTCCTCGACTCATCTATATGTCGTGGGCGGGCGATCTAGACTTGAGCCCCTTCCCCGAAAGGCGCGGCCCCGCAGAGGTCACGAGAGGTAGGCCAACACCTTGTCCCAGTCCATGGACGGATGGAGCGCGGCGTTGAGCCCTGCCGCGACGACCGTGGCGAGGTCTTCCACGAGATCGTCGATCTCCTTGGGCGTCACGACCAGGGATCCAAAGTAAGGTGCGAGCATGCGGGAAAGGAACTGCCGCCTCTGGGCCTCCTCCGGGAAGCCTTGACCTGGGCCCGCCCCAGGCGCCCGCCCCTGCCCCTGCACGAAGCCCATGGCGTCGAGGGCTATGGTCTCCGCGGCCACGACAGTTGGCACACCCACGGCGATCACGGGCACGCCAAGGCTGTCTCTGGTGATCCCGAGGCGCTTGTTCCCCACGCCGGATCCGGGTCTGATGCCCGTGTCTCCCATCTGAATCGTAGCGCCCAGACGGCTCGTGGACATGGAAGCGAGCGCGTCGACGACCACAACCAGATCCGGCCTCACGTTGCTTACGACACCCCTTATGATCTCCCCCGTCTCAATCCCGGTGAGCCCGAGCACGCCTGGGGCGATGGCGCACACGGGTCTCATACCGCCCCGTAGCTCAGGCGGGACGAGGCTGTGCAGGTGCCGTGTGACCGTGAGGTACTGAACCGTGCGCGGTCCGAGGGCGTCAGGTGTGGCCTGCCAGTTGCCCAAGCCGGCTACGAGCACTGTAGCCTCGGGCGCTATAGGAGCGAGCCTGAGGAACTCCCGGGCGAAGGTTTGAGCGAGGTCTTCCTGCACCTCCTTGCTTTGGCTTCGTAGATGTGGAGACTCAATCGTCACGTAGTTGCCGCGCACCTTTCCGAGTGCGCGCTCCGCTTCCTCGGTCATGACTCTCACACGGGTTACCGTAGCGTACCGGGTTCTCTCCGTCTCCGATAGGACCCCCGGAACCTCCGCGCCCGTCCTCCGCGCGACGAATTCGTGCGCCTCTACCGCGAGGTCTGTCCGGACGCCCGGGGACCCCCAGCCAGCTTCAACTTGCCCCGTGCGTGGTTCCGCCTCACGTGCCCTCGGGACCCTGGGGCCGTGTCTCCTTGCCGTTCTCGTCCTGCTTCCACCTGATAGTCGCATTCGGCATCACTTCCCGCTCTCGTAGTTCGGGTAGGTCTCGTGAGTGGATCACCGCTGCTTCGTTCCGTCCTCCTGCGGGCGAGCTGAATCCGTTGGTGGCGGCGATTCCACCTGCACCAGGAGATCGGTGAGCCCCACCACTGCTCCAGCGAGGAGAACGCCGCCCACGGGCACGGTCATCCCCGGAACGAAGAACTGCGTGAAATGGGCTGCCGCAGCGGTCGTCAGGAACCCCACGACCGCCCGACCTTCGTTTCGCAACCGGCGTGCGAAGAGGGTCTCCAAGACGTACCCCGCGGCAGCGGCGCATGCGCCAGCCGGAATCGCGCCCGAAAACCCGCCCGCTGCAAAGCCCGGGATTACGTAACTCAGGCATAGGAGGGTGACCGTGCACGCGAGGAACCTCGCCGCGGCTCCGAACAACACTTCCTCTACCCCCGCACTCACGGTGCAAGGTGCGCCGGACTCCGTGGTCGTCGCTCGTGTCGTATCTTTCCCGATGACGCGTCTTCGTATCCGCCGTGCGGCACCGTACCTGCGGCAAGTCCCACGTTTGCGTCACGTGATCGAGACGTGTTGCAGTCCCGGACGGCTCATGGTAGAATTGGTTTCGTGATCGGCCAAGTCGCAAGGAGGTTGAGGTGTTTGCCTAACATCAAGTCGGCAGAGAAACGAGTGAAAACCACACGGGTGCGGACCCTGCGTAACGCCTCCGTGAAGAGCGCCCTGAAGACCGCGGTGAAGAAGTACGAGGCGCAGCTCGCCCAGGCAGATCGGCCGGCGGCCGAGGCTGCGCTGCGCAAGGCCATAAGCGCCATAGACAAGGCGGAGAAGAAAGGCGTCATTCACAAGAACCAGGCTGCCAGGCGGAAATCCCGCCTGACGAAGAGCCTGGCTTCACTTACCGGAGCGGCGGAAGCCTAGGCTCTCAGGCACCAACAAGCGGGGTGTCTTGACTAGACGGCCTGGAGGTTGTGCGAGGTCGCGCGTGTACGGTCGAGCGCTGGGCAGACCGATGCCCGTCAGAGGCACCGAGAGTGGGGGCTTTCGAGGTCTTCCCGGCGCATGGTCGGGTCCCTGAAGCATCAGTCCCGTGGGCGGCTCGTCACGTGGGCTGGCGGCTGGGAACGCTAGGCGCCCTTTCAGCGCACAGCCGGGCGATGAGTCCCTCGATCATCACTCCCTCGGGCGCGGAGGAGGTCTTGAGACCGACATCCGTCTCAGCAAGGACCTCGAAGGTGTCCTCCAGCTCTTCTCGTGTGAAGTTCCTTGCTTGCCCGACATACTTGCGCACCATTGAGTCCTGCAGGCGAGTGGCGTCGGCGATCCTCTTGAGAGGTGCGCCCTCCTCTAGCAGGATTCTCGTCCTCAAGATGAGGCGTATCTGTCGAGCCACCATGGATAGGATACGCGTCGAAGGCTCTCCGAAGCTGAGAAGTCGGCGTGCGGCTGCTATGGCCTTCGCCCCATCCTTCGCTCCCAAAGCGTCCACGAGATCGAAAATGCCGAGGGCGGGCTCGCCCGCGGATGCCGCCATGACGTGCTCCAGCGTCACTTTCTGCTGTGGGCGGACGACAGCGCCTCTCGAGCTCGAGCTCTCAGGGGCTGCTACCCCCGCGTAGTTCCGAGCTTTCTCCATGGCTTCAGCGAGCCTCGCGGCGCTGGTTCCGATCGTCCGTACCAGATAGTCGCGAGCCTCACGGTCGAGATCGATCCCCTTGTCCCGCGCGTGCCTCGCGAGCCAGGACGCGGCCTCGTTATCGTACAGGGACCGATACCGCACGACCCTTCCGATCTCTGCGATGGCCCTGCACGCCGTCGTACGTTCGTCGACCGCTTCAGCGACAAGGATGACCACGCTCGTTCGAGGCATTCTGCGCAGAGCCTCCGCCAACGACTTCTGCTCGTCCGCTGAAAGCTCGTCAAATCCGCGAACCATGACCACGCGCCTCTCAGCAAACGCCGGCGGGGACAATACCGCGGCAACCACGGACTCGAGATCTGCCTCGCGGGCCCGGAACACCACGTAATTGAAGTCACGCGTGTCGGGGGCGAGGCACGCGTCTGCAATGGTCCTCGCGGCCTCATCGCGGAGATACCCCTCTTCACCGTAGAGGAGGTAGACCGGTCTCAGCCTTCCAGACCTTACGTCGGCGGCCAGTTCCCCTGGTCCAGAAGCCACCCTGGAATCACCCCGTTTCCATCTGCCCTCGGCCGCGCTGACCTCCATAATGCCATCCGGTCGGTGGATCGTCGGTGGGTCGTCGGCGGATCAGCTCTTCAGGCCAGTGCGCGCGATGCCTTGAATGAACTGCTTCTGCACGAAGAAGAACCCGATCACTACAGGCATTATAGCCATTGTGGATGCTGCCATCAACAGCGTGGGCACGGTCCCGTGTTCCTGCATGAACGTGGACAACCCCACCTGGATCGTGCGCATCTTGTCGGTGTTCGTCACGATGAGGGGCCATAGAAACGCGTTCCAACTCCCGATGAACGTGAACAGGCCGCACGTAATGAACACGGGCTTGGAAAGCGGGACTGTGACTCTCCAGAGGTACCCCAAGCGCGAGCATCCGTCTATCTGCGCCGCATCGTAAAGCTCTCTCGGGATGGTCTGGAAGAACTGCCGCATCAGGAATATGCCAAACACGCTCGCAAGCCACGGCACTATAAGGGCGTAATACGTGTCTATCCAGTCCAGCCTGAAGAGCAGAACATAGTTGGGGACGAGCGTCATCTGATCGGGGATCATCATGGTCCCCAAGAAGAGAGTGAAAATGACCTCTCGACCGAAGAAATCCATGGTCGCAAAGGCGTACGCGGCGAGCGCGGAGAACGTGAGCTGGCCGATTGTGGTGGCGGTCGCCACAAACGCGCTGTTGAGGAAGTACCTCGCGAAGGGCGCCTCGTTCCAGGCGTCCACGTAGTTCGACCACACGAGGCGCGACGGTATCCACCTGATGGGAACCGTGAATACTTCGCTGTAGTCCTTGAGCGACGTGGATATCATCCAGGCGAATGGGGCAAGCATCACAACCGAGCCTGCCAGGAGAAAAGCATGGATGGCGAAGGATCGTCCCAAGCGCACGGCCGCGGCGCGTCTGTCACGTCGTGACCTCGTCCGACGCGGTTTCGTAGTCATGCTCGACCACAATGGGCGTGTCCCCTCCTTACTGGTAGTGCACCCGTGAACCTATGTACTTGCGCTGAAGAAGCGTGAGAACGAAGATGATGACGAAAAGCGTGTAGGCCATGGCTGACGCGTACCCCATCTTGAAGTCCTCGAACCCGATCTTGTACAGGTAGTACACCACTACGAGAGTGCTCTTCAGCGGCCCTCCTCTCGTCATTACGTATACTTGGCTGAACACCTGGAACGATCCAATGACCGACACTATGAGCACGAAGAACGTTGTCGGCGACAGAAGGGGCCAGGTGATGTACCGGAACATCGACCAGCCTTTTGCCCCGTCTATCTGGGCCGCCTCATAGTACTCACTCGAAATGTTCTGAAGCCCCGCTAGGAATATCACGACGTTGTATCCGAGCCCCTTCCAGATGCTCATGAGGATGATGCACGGCATGGCCCACCTCGGATCAAGGAGCCACGATTGAATGGGAAGCCCAAGCCTATCAAGGAGGCCGTTCACGAGCCCGGAGTAATCAGGATGGTATATCCAGAACCAGACTATGGCCACGGCATTCGCGGCGGTGACGACAGGCAGGAAATACACCGTGCGGTACCACGCGAGCCCTCTGATCTTCTGATTGAGCAGCACAGCCACGAACAGCGCCACGGCCATGGACGTCGGGACAGTGCCCAAGACGTAGTACACCGTGTTCACCAGGGACGTCACGAAATCCGAGTCTCTCAGGAGGGCAGCGTAATTCGCCAGACCCACGAACTCGGGGTTTGGGCTGATGTAATTCCACTCAAGAAGGCTAACGTAGAACGCGTAGATGACCGGCGCGAAATGGAACGCCACGAGCACCGCCGTGGCAGGCAGAAGGTACAGGTAAGCGACGAGGGTCTCCCTTAAGTATTTGCTGCGCCTGGCTGAGCCACGTGCCCCGGACCGTGAAACCTGCAATTGACAGCACCACCTTGATAAGAGTGACCGCCCATCTGGACGAGGTGTCACCGCGACTGGAGCCAACGGACAAGCTTCAGCATGAACTCCTCGTTACCCAGGCCCGGACGGAAGTCATACACTGAGTAGAGCGGCGCGCCCATCGCTACGACACACCCATCGCCGATCCGTTCCATCGCACACACCACCGGGCGTGTCTCATAAGCGTGCCATGGGCCCTTCCCGTTGGTGTCCACGTTCTTCGTTCCGTCGCTCCCCTCGAGGATGACCACCGGGCCGGAATGCCCAACAAGGCCGCCGAACGCTGCATCCACGACGGTGCACGCCTGCGACGCCTGGACCGGCAAGGATAGGGCCCCCAGGAGTTCCTCTCCGGCGCGCGCGAGCTCGCAGGTCACGGACGAGCTCACCGTCGGCCCTTCGCACAGCCAGACTTCGTCGTCGGAAAACCTCATCGATGAGCCAAGCGAAGCGAGGATCGCGTTCAGTTGCGCCACATCCCGCGACGGGTCGGACGCGTCGGACGAGCCCGCTAGGATTAGTGCTCCTCCCAGGGCGACGAAGCCTCGAATCGCTGCGATCTCGGACTCGTCAAACGTCGAGGGGGTGAGAGAGATCCCGGGTTCGGGATTGGCCACGACAAGGACCGACGCCCCTCTCAGAGCCTCGGGGCAGATTCTCCCTTGGCTGAGCCTGCCCACTGAATCAGCGGTCGACAACGCCTCCAGAAACCTACCTGCGAAACCGCTCGAGCGGTTGTTGTGGCCCTCGTCCACGACGACCTCGCGAAGGTTCTCGGGCAGGACCTTCACGCGGGCTGAGTACACGTTGTCGCTGAGCCCCGGCCTAGCAGGGTCGACAAGCGTGGCCATCACCGTCACGTCCCCGCTCACCGGGCACGACCATTGGAGGGAGACGGGCACGGTTGCTCCGGGCTCGAGGTCGATCCTCATCGCCCCTATCGGCCATCGGCGTCCTCCCGCGCTCGCGGAGAACTCGACTATCACGCCAACCAGCGGGTCTTTGCCCAGGTTCACGACGTCGCAGCGGAGATGGCCCCAAGTGCCTTTCTTGGCCATCGGCACATCGAACCGAAGGTCCACTGCGATGAGATCCGACTGGCTCTTGGCCCAGATGGGGCTCGTTACGACGAGATCGCCGTCGGACTGCTGGATCCGCGCGTAGTACCACGTGTACCCCTGAGTCGGTTCCACCTCGAAAGTCCTTCTGAAGGGTCTGCCCGGGTCACCTTCTTCCCCGGACGCATCGAACGCCACAACGGTCACTCCGCCGTTGGACCTCACCTCCACCTTCTCAACAACGTCCCCGGGGTCTGGATCGCGCACCTCGATCTCCAGCTCCACCTTCCCCAGGGGTAGGATCTCCCCCATCCATTTCCCGTTCCCCGCAAAGCGCACCTGCACGTTCCGGTCCTCTGTGGAGTAGGTGCGGAGCGCGCGCAGCGCTTCCATGAGGCTCTCGTGGGTGAGGGCGCGCGCCACCACGCCCGTCCTCGTGTCGGCGGCGGTGCCCCAGTCTGCCCTGTGGTTGTCCTGGCTGTTCGTGGCCCCTACCTTCCAACCGCGGTCCAGGGCCCGGATGTAGGACCGTTCATAAAGCGTGTTCCTTGCGTACGGGCCCGAGCCGACCTCGAGCAGCCTTATCGTCCTATTGCCGGCCAGGGAGTACTGAAAGTCGTTCCACATGCCTTGCTCGTTCCATCCCGGATGATTGAACGTGGCGACGGCGCCCTTGCCCTCCATCCACGCTACGAGGTCTTCCAGGCCCCGCTGCGTGTCCCGCGAACACGGTTCCGGTGCTTCGATCACAGATATGTGCCCAGCGCCGTGGGTCCATTCGGTGCCTCGGAACGCCACGAACCTTCCCGGCTCCGTGAACCGCCAAGCCGTCTCAACGAGTGCCTCCCAATGGTGGGGATTCTCGACCATGTAGTACCCATGCTCCGTGATTCCGAGAAAATCGAGGCCGGCCACGTCTCTCGCGTGCGCGTACGCGTCCTCGGGCGTTAGCGCGCCGTCGGAGAACGAGGTGTGAGAGTGCAAGTACCCGAAATAGAAGCCCATCTCGACCTGCTGCGCGGAAGCGGGGCGGCACGTGATCAGGAGGGCGATGCAAAGAGGCGTGACGAGCGTCTGGATCAGCTTTTCCCCACGGTTCAAGGGGGCCCCTCCTTTCTCGGAAACGGGCGGGGCAAAGGTCCGGGGCCAGGATCCCCGCCTGCCCCGGACCACACGTCCGCGTCGTGCGCTGCACCCTCAGACGAAAACGGATCTACCTGGCAAGGATGGCGTCCACTTTCTGTGCAGCCTTATCAAGCGCCTGCTTGGGAGAGGCTTTGAGAAGGAACGCTTCCTCCACGGCCTGGCTGATGACCTCGCGGATCTCCTGCCACTCCGCTATGTTGGGGTCAGTGACAGCGAACTTGAGTGCGTTGAGGCTGGCAGCGTTCCTTGGGTTGGCAGCCATCCACTCCTGCATTTGACGTAGATAGAGCGCCGACCTCCTCACAGGAATGTAACCCGTCTTGACAGCCCAATACGCGGTCTGGGTGGGGCTGGTCAGCCACTTCATGAATTTCCACGCGGCCTGTTGCTCTTCGGGCGTGGCGGCAGCAAACATCACCAGGTCGGTGCCGGCTACAGGAGCGGCGGGCCGCTTCTTGTATGGTATGGGCCCTATGCCCCACTCGAACTTCGCGCCTACCGCGCTGTCAGTGTACGAGTAGCTGGCCGACGTGGCGAAGTATCCGCACGTCTTGCCGGCGCCGAAGTCCGCGTCTGCGTAACCGGGGATGTAGTACGCCACTTTGTGCTTGTGGAGCATGTCGACCATGAACTGGAGCGCTTCGACGCCTTCCGGCGAGTTGAACACGGCCTTCCTGCCGCTCTCGTCCAGATAGCGCCCGCCATTCGTGAACAGCAGGTTGGCGAAGTAGTCGACGTTCGGTCTGAGCACCATTCCGTAGCGAACGGTCTTCCCGTCTTTGACGACTGTCGTGGCCTTGCAGGCGGCCAAGAGCTCTTCCCACGTGCTGGGAGCCTTGAGACCGGACTCCTTCAGGGCGCTAAGGTTGTAGATATAGATGGCGACGCTCTTGTTGAACGGAAGAGTGTACATCTTTCCGTTGAACGTGCAGCCTACGCGCAGCTCAGGCCAGAAGTCCTCGATTTCGTCCTTCGAAAGCCCGCCCGACCCAGCAAAGAAGTCCTCAACAGGCTTCACTGCTCCGGATTTCACGTATTCCGCCACCCAGTTCCCGTACGCCTGCGCCACCGTCGGAGGCTTCTTCGCCGCTAGAGAGGCCATGATCTTTTGGCTCAGCGCTGAATAGCTGCCCTGATATTCTGCTTTTACGACTATCCCAGGGTTCTGTTTCTGGAATTGAGCGACCAGCTCGTCGAGGGTCTTTCCCAGAGCCGATCCCATTCCATGCCAAAACGTTATCGTGACCTTCGTATCTGCAGACACGGCACAGAATCCCGAGAGAACCATGACAAGAAGGCCCAGGCTCAGGATGACGACTATCGCTCGCTTCAACCGGTTCTCCTGACGTTGCACGACGCGAAGCGCGAACGTCAGGATTCCCCCCCCTTCATGCTGAATTCGGACCATCCGGCGCTCGTCTCGTCGCCCGTGCGTTCAGACACCACCCATCCCCCAAGATCAAGAGAGGCTTCGGGCGCCCGCTCACCTCCCTCCGCCGGCCGCGTTCCGCCCTGCGACAGACAGCGCCTCCTCGAAACGCCTTCGACCGTGACCCGGGTCTTTAGGCACTATGTGCCTCTCTACCTACCTTAAATCCATTCTCCCAGAATGGGACGTCTCCTTCCTGTCTTTCACAATCCCCGCATGGCGCGGACACTAGCCCGACCGCCTAGTCCCGTGGCGGTCACCGCCCCGTTCAGATCCGTGCGAAACGTTTTCGCGCCCGCTCGAGACAACGCCTGTAAGGTGCTTGGTGCGGGATGACCAAATGTGTTTGGGCCTACGGGCACCACTGCCCAGTCGGGGGACACCGCGTCGAGGAGTTCGGGCGGACACCCACCGGCTGCGCCGTGGTGGGGGACCTTCAAGATGTCCGCGTCAATATCGAACCCCTCCTGCACGAGCGAGGAAAGAGCGATGGGCCCTGCGTCTCCCGTAAGCAGGGCCCGCGTGTTCCGAAACCTCACCATCATGACCAGGGAGAAATCGTTGAGGTCCTGTGAAGTCTGCGACGCGCACCCACGGGGCGGACCGAGGAAGTCTATTCTAGCGCCGTCTCCAAGGTCGATATGGCCACCACGCACTGCCTCCACGACGACGACCCCTCTCTCGCGCGCGAGGTCCGTCAGCCGCCTATCCAAGTCGGGCCTCACGTTATCTGGAATGGGAGGTTTTACGAGGACTTTCACATGGAGGCGTCGGATCACTCCAAGGAGACCGCCGATGTGGTCCTGGTGGGGATGGGTGGCGACCACTACATCAAGTTGTCTCACGCCGCGCCTAAGCAGGTAAGGCACGACCACGTCGTCACCCGCATCGCGTTGCGGTCCGAGGGCACCTCCCGCGTCTACCAAGACCGTCCTGCCCGAAGGGCTCCGAATGAAACTGGCGTCACCCTGTCCGACCGAGAGGAAAACCAGCTCAAGAGGGGTAGTGCGCAGGGCAGCGATCCACACGACTGTTGCCGCGGCGCCGAGCGCTAGCACCGCGAGGGCCCGACGTCGCGCCCAAAGCGCTCGTTGCGCCTCTCGCGGCGCGCCTGTGGCGAGCAGCACGGAGTAGAAAGCGAGGACCACCCATAGCGGGGGCTTGGGCACAGGGAAACAGGCCCAAGGAAGCCGTGCCGTTGCGTGAAGCCACCACTCCAACGCCGCAAGAGCCAAGCTGTTCCCCGCGTTCAGCACCACAGCGAGGGGAAACCACACGAGCCCAGCGAGACCAGCCGCAAGTCCTGTCAGCACGGCCATGCTTGCGAGCGTGAGGGCAGGAACGGACGCAATGACACCGACCAATGAGACCGTTCCGAAGTACCAAACGCCGAGCGGGACCACGCCGATTTGGGCTGCCAACGAGGTCGCGAGCGGATCCCCAAGCCAGCTCGGGAGCTTTCCGAGAGCCCTTCTCAGGCGCGGCGAGAGGGTCAGGATGCTGAGAACTGCGCAAAAGGACATCTGGGCACCGGGATCGAATGCAAGCAGAGGATTCCGGCCGAGTGTGAGGATACCTGCCAAGTACAAGGCTCCCTGAATGGCTGTGCGGCGACGCAAGAGAACCGCGAAGCCTGCGCACGACAGCATCACGGACGCTCGCATCACAGCAGGTCTCATCCCGCAGGCGGCTGCGTACGCCCAGCTGCCCGCGAGCGCCGGGGCCAAGGCCCATGGACCGCGGAGCCCGAGACCGGCCAGCAGGCTCCAAAGGAAGGTCGTTACCAGCCCAACGTGCAGGCCAGACACGGAAAAGAGATGGGAGGTGCCGGTGGCCTCGAGCACCTCTTGCATCTCTTCCGGAGCTCTCCCGAAGAGCATGCCTGAGACGAGCTCTGCGTGTCGCTGGGAAAGGGTAGCCTTTGCGACGCGCATGACACGACCTCGAAACCACGAGGCAAGCGAGGCAGTCGTGGCTCCCATCCCGGGTTTGGAACGCAGACGGATGTCCTTGGGGCTGCGGACGTACATCGTTCCCGCAGCTCCCTGACATCGAAGAATGATCCTCATGTCAGGTTCCCCTGGGTTCGCTGGCTGCTGCGGAAGGTAAAGCCGTCCCCGCGCCTCGATCCTCGCGCCAGGCACTAGCCCCACCTCGCGCCCGTCGCTGACGTCCGGAAGACCGCCGGCGTCCACAGAGAGGACGACTCGTGCCCCGGACACCGCCGAGTCTCCATCCACCGAGGCGATCCTCAGAATTCCCTTCCAGCGGCCTCCAGGGCCTGCCTCCGGCACACCCAAGACCACGCCCTCAGCCGCGACCCTCGGCGCTTGAGCGTGCCTCTCCAGAGCCCGCTCGCACGGCCAGGGCGACAAAGCCACGTGCATGGACACCGCGCCGCCGAGCAGGATGAAACTCCAGATGGCGAGGGCTTTCGGCCCCGACTCACGCGGCAAGCAGCGCCGCGCCCGTTTTGACCCCAGCCAGAGCCACCAGATGGCCGCCGTCCCAAGCAAAGCTCCAGGGGCAAGGAATGAGACGCGTCCCCACGCCTTCGTCATGGCCCCGCTCAACGCGAAAAGGAGGAACGCGCTTTGAAGGACTCCGTTCGTCGGCACGCTCATGCGCCTCCACAGGACTCCTCCGCTCCGGCCTCGCAGATCGGCCGGCGGCCTCCCCAATTAGGCGGCCGCACCTCGGTCAACAGCCAGCTATCTCAGTTCTCGCGGGAGGCGCGGATCAGCTCCACCCAAGGATGAAGGCTGACGAGCGAGCCGCCCTCTTCCCGCCCGGCATTCGTAGACGTATGCGACCGCCCTGTCACGCGACCGCGCGGCCGTCCGCCACGAGTCGTGAGCTAGTACACTGTGATGAGGTCTTTCAACGCCTCGAACTTTGCCTGGCCTATTCCCGGCACGTCCGTGAGTTGCTCGGGGTTCTCGAACCGGCCGTTGGCGCCACGGTAGTCGATGATTCTGCGGGCAAGGGTTGGCCCGATGCCAGGCAGCGACTCGAGCTCCGCGAGGCCGGCGGTGTTGATGTTGACTCGGCTATAGACCGCCTCGGCCATGCGAGAAGGCTCCGCGCAGGCCCCTTCGAAACCTGACCCGGGGCCGGGCCCGGCTCCGGGCTCGGTCTTTGGCCTAGTCGGTATGTACACCTGCGAAGAGTCGGACAGTACCTTTGCCATGTTCACTTGCTCCGGCCACGCCCCCGCCGCAAGGCCACCCGCAAGCCTGACTGCGTCCGCCACCCGGGATCCAGAGGGAAGCGTGTATACTCCCGGCGACGCCACCGCCCCGCATACGTGCACGGTCACCGCGCTTTTGGCCTGCACGTCCGTCGCGGGCTCACCTTTGCCGGCTCCGTCCCTCTCAGCCGCCTCGGCCCGCTCGCCGCCCGCTGGCTCGCTCGGCCCAGGAGCCACCACAACGTCTCCCAAGGTCATTTGCCTCGCGACCAGCACGACTCCCCCGACGCCGAACATTACGAGCAACACCACCATCACGAGCCTCTGTCGCCGCGAGAGGTCGAACATGACTCCACCTCCCTTGCCTATCTCCGATCGCGCCATACAGGTTCAACGCCGGACCGTACACTCCTGTTGAGCTGGGCTAGCCTGTAGAGACGGTTTCTGGTGATATCGCGGGTGAGTCCATAGAAGGGAACACCCCCCGTTCTCACGGACGGGGGGTGTCTTGCGAGCCTCGCCTGACTCTGCTGCCAAATCAGAGCACGTCAGTATGAAGGCGAAAAATGGTGGAGACGATGGGAATCGAACCCACGACCTCGTGAATGCCATTCACGCGCTCTCCCAACTGAGCTACGTCCCCAGATAGATGTTCGCGTATTCGATTGCGTCCCTTGGTTCACTGCGATTATAGCAGACCCTCCTGGGCAAGTCAAGGCCTACGAGCCTCCCGAGGCTCGGCACGGTCGTCGCGTGAGCAGCCTTCCTCCGGCACGGCGTCCACGAGCGAGGTTCCCACTACTCTTGCGCCACGGTACAGCCGTTCTAGATCGTAATACTCTCTCTCTTTGGAATGGAACACGTGGACCACGGTGTCGGCGTAATCCAGGATCACCCAGCCGCCTTCGACGGTCCCTTCCTTGTGCTGAGGAAGCACACCTCGTTCCTTGAGCTCTTGAAGTATGGCGTCGCAGATGGCCTTCAGCTGCGTTCTCGATGTCCCGCCCGCTATGACGAAGTAATCGGCTATTATCGTGAGATCACGGACATCCAGCACCAGCACGTCCAGGGCTTTCTTGCCCTCCGCAGCAGCACGCGCTATCTCGGCAATGGCCAGTGGGTCTATGCCTGCCGCCTCCCATTCGCAAAGGTTCGGCGAGGAACGTCATGGATTGATCACGCTCACCGCTGTCCCCTGGCTGGCGAAGTCTCGCCTCTACCGAACTTCGCCACCGCCGCCCCTCCCTTGAGGGCGCACGCAGGCACTCAGTACCTTGCCTGCCGAGGCCTGGCCTCGTTGACTATGATCTGCCTTCCACCGATGTCCGCGCCGTTCATCGCGGCCACAACGCGCTCCACGTCCTCGTCGTCGACCTCCACGAACCCGAATCCACGCGACCTACCCGTCTCTCTGTCGGTAATCACCCTACTGCCCTTGACCTCCGCCACCGCCCTGAACGCCTCGGCCAAGTCTTCCTCAGTCAGTGCCCAGGGCAGGTTCCCCACATACAGGGTTTTCGTCACAGGATACCACCTCCATCTCTTTGTGAAAGAAAAACCAAGGCTGCAAGAGACCTTGGTTCTCAATCCGCACACCCTATTCGGATCGTGGCGCGACCTCCTCACCCGTCGGACCAGGCCGCTGTGCTGCGTACTAGCTCTGACTGCCCCCGATCGGATTCTGCTTACGGAAAGACCTGAACCACGGAAACCCGCAAGACAAGGAAACATAAGTGGGGTTTTCACTTGCCCATGCACGCTCGTCCGCGCGTGCGCTCGCGGTTTAAGGCACCGAGCTTGACCTCCAGGCATCGGTTTCGCGGTTTCGTCCGTCTTGCCAGACTTATTATACCACCGACTCCGCGGGCTGTAAACGCCCATGTCCCGTGGCTTCGCTCCGACGCGCGAGCGGACGGGCTGGTGACGGCGTCTAACTCACGTCAGGTGATCGGTCGGAACGCGTGTAGAGCCCGGTTTTTCGAATGTAGTTCTCCACGCTCTCGGGGAGGAGATAGCGGATGGGATCTCCGTGCTTCACCCTCGCCCTGATGTCAGTGGATGAGATGGCGAGAGCGGGCACCTCCAGGACGAACACCCCGTGGGTAGAGACTGCACGCGCCCGGCCAAGCTCAGACTCAAGACGGGCAGTGCAATACCCTGGCCTTGTCGCAACGATGAAGGCACACATCCTCAGCAGCTCGTGGGCGTCCTTCCACGTGAATATCTCGACTGCAGCGTCTGCTCCCGTGATGAAGTAGAGTCCCGTGCCAGGCCCGTGCTTCGTCCGGAACTCCTTCACGGTGTCCACGGTGTACGACGGGCCCGGGCGGTCGAGCTCCACCCTGGAGACCTCGAAGTACGGATTCGTCGCGGTCGCCAGAACGGTCATCATGTACCGATCCCGTCCGGGCGATATGTCCACCCCGCGCTTATGGGGAGGCACGCCGGAAGGCACGAACACCACCGCGTCAAGGCCGAACTTCACTCTGGCCACCTCCGCGGTCACGAGGTGCCCATGGTGTATCGGATCAAAGGTGCCACCCATGATGCCGAGTCGCCTCGCTTGGCAGGCGTCCTGCTTGACACAGGCGGCTCCATCCTTCACGACCGGATCCCTCCCGTCAGCCCTCCCTGGGGTTCAATTGGGCCGCCAATGCTGAGACCAGCTTCTGCACCCCCTCGCCGGTCACCGCGGAAACGCCATACACCTTGAAACCCCTCGAGCTGAGCTCCTCCTCCACTCTGCCCAAACGAGCCCTGCCCTCCGGAACGTCTATCTTGTTGGCCGCGACCAACGTCGGACGCGCAGCTAGGTCCGGGCTGTACAGGCCGAGCTCGCTTTGTACCACGTCGAAATCGGAAAGAGGGTCTCTGTCGAGCGCAGCCAGGTCTAGCACATGCACCAAGAGACGAGTCCGCTCCACGTGCCTTAGGAATTCGTGCCCGAGGCCGGCGCCGGCGTGCGCGCCCTCGATGAGCCCGGGAATGTCCGCGACCACAAAGCTCCTGCCGTCTTGCGCGTCGACCACCCCGAGATTGGGCACGAGCGTGGTGAACGGATAATCCGCTATCTTGGGCTTTGCCGCTGACATCCTCGATATGAGCGTCGACTTCCCTACGTTCGGCAATCCTATGAGCCCTACGTCCGCGAGGAGCTTGAGCTCAAGCTCGAGCCACCTCTCCTCCCCGGCCGTGCCTGGCTGAGCGAAGCGTGGCACTTGCCTCGTGGGCGTTGCGAACCTGGCGTTGCCCCTCCCTCCTCTCCCGCCCCTCGCGACCACCACGGTCTCCCCCGGCGTTGCCAGGTCAGCGAGAGCCTCGCCCGTCTCGGCGTCACGAACGATCGTGCCTGGAGGGACTCTTATGACCTCGTTCGCGCCATTCCTGCCGTGCCTGTTGGCTCCTCCTCCCGGTTGCCCGCTTTCCGCCTTGTAATGTCTCTTGTGCCGGAGATCCATGAGAGTGCTCATTGAGGCGTCCGCCAGGATGATCACATCGCCGCCGTCTCCGCCGTCACCCCCATCGGGTCCTCCAGCGGGAACGTACTTCTCGCGGCGGAAGCTCACCGCGCCCCTCCCGCCGTCGCCCGCTTTCACGTATATCTTCGCGGTGTCAACGAACATCAGGCTCACCTCAGCCGTATCGTTCCCCCACGGTGCAGTCGGCACCCACGCCTCTTCCGAGTCTCAGGCCCAAGGCCCAACCTGGCGTGCAGCAAGCAATGCACCGCGGGACAACGAGCAAACGGACTCACCCGCAAGACGGAGTCAGCCACGCGTTGCGTCGGACCCTCGGGCGGAAGCGCGGTCCGTGTCAGCGTCCGAACACAGGCAGTGCAAGAAAGCCCTCCGCAGGCCTTCCAACGCGCCTGCGGAGGGCTGTGTGCTTCCGGCGACGCCATGGACGATCGCGCCATACCCCGGAAAGGGCTCTTGGCCGCACGCACCCCCACGAGACCGGCCGGCCCCAACGCGCTGCGGCACATTACGCCATGAGCACGATGAGGTCGCTTGAGACCCTGGCGCACGCGCGAGCCCCGACGCGCCCGGGCTGAGTTGCCAGCCGCAGCCTGGCGCGGCCTCCGGCCCGCGTTGCCTAGGAACCCGCGACCTCCGCGGGATAGACGCATACTCGCTTCCCGTCCTTGCCGCACCGTTCGTACGCCACGCGCCCGCTGACCTTGGCGTAGAGGGTGTCGTCTCCGCCGATCCCGACGTTAGCTCCCGCGCGTATCTTCGTGCCCCGCTGCCGAACGAGAATGCTGCCCGCGGACACGAATTCGCCCGCGTGCTCTTTCACGCCGAGCCGCTTTGACCTGGAATCACGACCGTTCCTCGAGCTGCCTACACCTTTCTTATGGGCCACCCCTCACACCTCCCCGCCGTCAGAAGAGCTCACGGGCGCTTCCGAGCTGCCGGTGGCGGACTCGCGCTGAATGCTCGTCACGCGCACCTCGGTGAACGGCTGCCTATGGCCGTAGCGCCTTCTGTAATTCTTCTTGGCCTTGTACTTGAAAACCAGCAACTTGCGGGACTTGCCCTCCGATACTACCGTGGCGACGACCTTCGCTCCAGGCACATATGGGGTCCCAAGAGTGACGACGCCCGCATCATCCGACACCAGCAGCACGTGGTCGAACTCAACGGTGTCCCCCGGCCCCTTGCCCAGTTTCTCAACGCGGAGGATGTCGTCCCGGCTTACACGGTACTGCTTCCCGCCCGTCTCGATAACAGCATACATCTCGACCCTCGCGTCTCCTCTCGCTTCGACTCGCCGGGGCAAGGCACCCCAGTCATTCGACTTGGGAGTTTTCGCGGCCCGCCCCGAGCGGCGTGGCAATGCACACCCACGAAGATCAGTTTACCACAGTCGCTCAGACCGTGTCAAACGCCGCCCTCGGCCGCCCCTGCGGTGACCATGGGGCGGTCCAGCCCTCCTCCGGGACCGCCCTCTGATGCGTCGCGGGGTCTCGCCCGAGCATACGTTCTGAACACCTTTGCGATCTCCACCTTGACCCTCTTGCCCACGAGCTTTCCGCCGCCATCTATGTCAACGATGTAGCCGTCGATGCGCGTTATCCCGTTGCTCGGGTTGGAGGCGTGCGGCTCCTGGACTTCCACCTCCAGGACGTCCCCAACGCTTACCGGAAGAGCCCTCTTCTCAACCTCCTCGCGAGTCCCGGTGGCGACCACCTCCATGTCCTCTAGGTGGAGCGAGGGGTTCCCCTTGACGTAGATCACCTTGCCCGTCTCCTGTTCGACTCTGGACAGATTGCTACCTCCCTGACCTATGAGAAGCGCTGCCACGCTGGGGTGCAGCGACACGAGCATCGCCTCCTCAGTCTGACGGGCGGCGATTCTCCTAATGTCCTTCTCTGCCCGGAGGGCAAGCGTCTCCTCGGACAGGACACGCCCTCGCCCATCGCAGTATGGGCACGGTCGTGACAGCGTCTCCTCCAAGCCGGGGCGGGTCTTCTTGCGGGTCATCTCGAGAAGGCCGAGGTGGGTGAATCCGAGCACGCTGGCACGCGTCTTGTCTTTCCGCAGCTCCTCCTCGAGCCTCTTTATCACCTGCTGGCGGGCTTCTTCTGAGTCCATGTCGATGAAGTCTATTACGATGATGCCTCCAACGTTGCGCAATCTCAACTGATGAGCGATCTCCGCCGCAGCCTCCAGGTTCGTCCTGAGCACCGTGTCTTGCAGGTTCGTCGTGCCTATGAACCTGCCGGTGTTGACGTCAATGCTCGTGAGAGCCTCAGTGTGGTCGAATACCAGGTACCCGCCGCACGAAAGCCACACTCTGCGGCGCAGCGCTTTCTCTATCTCCTCCTCCACGCCGTAGTGGTCGAAGATGGGCTCCTCCTCGGCGTAGTACTTGAGTTTCCCTTTCAGCTGCGGAGACATGATGTTCACTAGGTCCCTGGCCTTCTCGAACTCGTGAGCGTCGTCCACGATGAACTCGTCCACGTCCTCCGTCAGGAGATCTCTCATTATCCGGTAGATGAGATCGTAGTCCCGATGCAGCAGTGCGGGAGCTGAGGTGCGGCGTGCCTTCGTCTTGATGCGACGCCAGAGTTTCACCAGGAATCCGATCTCTTGGACGATCTCCTTTTCGTCTTTCCCCTCCGCAGCGGTCCGCACGATCACCCCGCAACCCCTGGGTTTGGCCCTCATCGCGATCTTCTTCAAACGCCCGCGTTCCTCATCGTTGGAGATCCGCCTGCTCACCCCCACATAGTCCACTGTGGGCATGAGGACGATGTTCCTTCCGGGCAGCGTGACCTGGGTCACTACCCGCGCCCCCTTCGTTCCAATGGGCTCCTTCGTCACCTGGACTATTATCTGCTGCCCTTCCTTGAGGAGGTCCTTGATGGATAGAGTCTTGACATCCTCCACGTCTATGTCATCGAATTGACCCTCACGCGCCTTGAGAGCGTCCTCCACGTAGAGAAACGCGTTGCGCTCCAGTCCGACGTCGACGAAGGCCGCCTGCATTCCAGGGAGCACGTTCTCCACACGACCCTTGTATATGTTCCCCACGTACCTTTGGTGGGCCTGCCTCTCAATCTGAATCTCCACCAAGTGCCCGTTTTCTATCACAGCGGCCCGGGTCTCGCCAGGCCGCACATTCACGACTATCTCCTTGGACATCCGCTTCACTCCTCGAAATAAGTCCCCAATGGGGAAAGCCCGGCCGGGGCGGGCTCCCAGACCCGGACCCCGAATAGCCATCTAGAGAACGGGGCAGAGAGCCCCGTCCCTCCTCATGAAAAACTCCTTGCGCACGATCCTCGCGGGACGGACGGCCCTGCCGCTTGCCGCCCGACGCTGGATCTCCCGAACGATATCCCCGGGTCTCACGTGCCGATCTGGTCCCTCACCAACCAGGATGCACACCCTATCGGTCACGTCTCCCCGAAAGAACTTGAGGTCGTAGATGAGAGGTCTCAGATCGACCTCCTTGGTGCCTTTGGGCGTCGCACGGAACACGGGAACCGCGCGCGCCCGAAGGATCCCCTCGACCGCAGCCTCGATATGGCCTCCCCACGCTCCGGCGTCTTCGCGCTCAAAGTCCACTTCGTAGGACACTGCCTGGATCAACATGCTCAGTGAGGGCCCTCCCTGCGGCACAAGCGCGCAAGCCACTAGCGCTAGACAGCTGGGCAGAGCGTCGCGCACTCTTGCGCCCGCCTCACTGGGGTCGGGGCAGCCGCTGAGTTCCACGTCCACCAGCTCGCACTCGCTTTCGATCCCCACAGGCAGCGCGGGCGCGAAGGACATCCTCGGGTGAGGGTGAAAGCCCTGCGTCAGGGCCACGGGAAGTCCCGCCCGCCGAACCGCCCTTTCCACGGCTCGCATGAAATCCAGGTGCGACATGAACCGTGCCGGCCCAGTCTTTGATAGCTTGAGCCTGCAAACGACCCGCGATGCACCCCGAGGGGGAATCGTGCCGTTCTCCACTACGATACCCCCTCAACAGGTCGTGCGAGTATGTGCGGCGCAACCCCAAGCTGTGGACAGACGCCGCATTTCACGCATTTCCCCAGGCGGCAATCGGGGGTCGTCACGCCCTGAGCGGCCCTCGCGGACTCAGCCGCCAGGTACTCCTTGGACACCCCGGCGCTCAGATGCTCCCATGGGAGCACGTCATCGTAACCCCAGTGCTCATTGGCGTAGAACTCCGGCCGCACGCGCGCTCTGACAAATGCCTTCTGCCATTCCTCGAAACGCAGCTCTTCGTGCCATGCGTCGAACCTGCACCCAAGAGCGGCCGCCTCTTCGACGGCAGCCGCGAGACGACGATCCCCCCTCGAAAAGACTGCCTCGAGGAAGCTCGCTTTCACGTCGTGCCACATCAACTTGAGGCCCTTCCCGCGTAAGTGGCGTTTGAGGTAATCCTGTTTTGCGACGAGATCCTCCACGGGGGCTTGGGGGTGCCACTGAAACGGCGTATGGGCCTTCGGAACGAAGGAAGAGACGCTCACGGTGACCTGGGGTGGCCGCTTCGAGCCCGCGCGGAGCGTCTGCTCCTTGCCGCAAGCCAAGGCCTCTCTGGCGAGGTCCACTATGCCTGCCAGGTCATCCTCGGTTTCTGTTGGCAAGCCAATCATGAAGTACAGCTTGACACCCTGCCAACCTGCGGCAAAGGCCGCCCTGACCGCCTCCAGCAGGTCATCCCTGTTCACTCCCTTGTTTATCACGTCTCTGAGCCTTTGCGTCCCCGCCTCCGGAGCGAAAGTCAGACCGGTTCTTCTGCCTTTCTCCACCTCCTTCGCTAGATCCACGGAAAACGAGTCCACTCGAAGCGACGGAAGGGAAACCGCCACGCCCGATCCGGAGTACCGCTCGAGGAGACTCGACACAAGCTCTCTGATGCGCGAGTAATCGGCGCTCGAAAGGGACATCAGGGACATTTCCTCGTACCCTGTGCTCGTCACGAGGCGTCCCGCGAGGTCGCACAGGTCGTCGAGGTCTCTCTCCCTCACTGGCCGGTAGACCATGCCCGCCTGGCAAAACCTGCAGCCATGGGTACACCCGCGGAAGATCTCGAGCATGATCCGGTCGTGGATGATCTCGGCGAACGGCACCACGAATTTGTCTGGGAACGGGACGGCGTCAAGGTCTCTGACCACCCTCTTTTCCACGGGGTACGCCGCAGCCGAGCTCGTTGGAAGGATTCTGGAGAGCTTGCCATCCTTCCCGTACTCCACCTCATATAGGGACGGCACGTATACGCCCGGAACGCGCGCCAAGGCCTCGAGCACCTCCCGTCTGGGGAGACCCTCGCGCTTCGCCTCCTTGTACACGTCGACTATCTCTCCCACCGCCTCCTCCCCCTCGCCAAGGAGCACGGCATCGAGGAAAGGCGCGATGGGCTCAGGGTTGTACGCGCAGGGTCCTCCCGCGATGACGATCGGGTCGTCTTCGCGCCTTGCGCTGGAGCGTGCGGGAATACCGGCCAGGTCCAGCATGGCGAGGACGTTCGTGTAAGACAGCTCATACTGCAGGCTGAACCCGAGGATGTCGAACTCGCAAGCGGGAAGGCGCGACTCGAGGGAGTACAACGGGATTCCCCTTTCCTTCATCGCTGAGTGCATGTCCACCCACGGCATGAAGGTGCGCTCGCACGCCACGTCTTCTCGTTGATTGAGCAAGTAATACAGGATTTTCAGTCCCAGATGAGACATCCCCACCTCATAGGTGTCTGGGAAAGCCAGGAGGACCGTGACCTCCACCTCATCGAGGCTCTTGTGCACGGCGTTCCATTCGCCGTCAACGTAGCGGGCAGGTCTCTCCACTTTCTCAAGGAGCTCATCGAGCAAGCGCGAATCTATCTGCATGCACCGTCCCACCACATCAGCGCCACCACATAGGAGACTACGGCATCGGCCATAGTATTCTCACATGCCGACGCCCGAAACCGCGCCAGGCGTCGGCCCTCCCACCACATTCTATCAGATTCCATCACCATGCGCCACGAAAACATCCGAACCCCCGACGTCAAGGCGCGAGTGTGCCTATGGGCGCGTCTGGACCGTGTTTGGTCATGGCCTCCAGCACGTCGACCTCGGAAACGAGGCCTCTCATCGCTAGTTCGTCATCGAACACCGCCACAAGGTTGAGCTTGCCAGGAACGAACCGCCTTGCTACGCCGCCCAGGGGTGCCGCCTCATGCGCCGCCAGGACGTTTACTGCCATGGCACCCTGGGCGAGGAATCGATCCCTTTTCCTCAGGATGTCC
This sequence comes from Bacillota bacterium, assembly GCA_024653485.1. Taxonomy (NCBI): domain Bacteria; kingdom Bacillati; phylum Bacillota; species Bacillota bacterium. The sequence continues at coordinate 138,975 of JANLFY010000003.1, forward strand.
TTGATACGTGCCCAAGACGCCATGTAAGCCTCCCGTGATGCAGCGAACACGAGGAATCCGCCGAGCACGGGCACGAGGATGTTGCAGTGCCCGAGGTACGCGAGCGCTCCACCGATCACCAACACTCCCGCTCCGATGAGGCGGCCGAGTCCGGCTGCGAGCAGGGAAGCTCGCACCGGTCCCAAGGTGGGTGCGAGAGCCGCCCTAAGCAGGCGACCGCCATCCAGCGGAATGGCGGGAAGCAGGTTGAACACGCCCATGGCTACGTTCGTCTCCACCAGGAACTCTGAAAGGTTGCCTGAAACGTACCCGCAGCGCTCCATCACGACCACGAAGAGGGCGAAGGCGAAGTTGTGGACGGGTCCCGATGCGGCGATGAGAGCCTCTCGAACAGGGCTCGCCAGGAGGCTTTCGGAGAAGGACACGGAGCCCCCGAAAGGAAGGAGCTCGACGCGCGTGGCTCGGACGCCAAGACATGAGGCAACGGCGACGTGAGCAAGTTCGTGAAGGAGCACGACCCAGAACACGAGGACGGTTTCGCGGAACAGTCCGACCGAGGCGTACACGAAGAGGAGAAGGAGGAAGAACGGGTTGACCCCGACTTCCACTCCGAAAACGCGCACGCCTATCACAATCTGTCGCGCCTGCCTCCTTCGAGGTACGCGAAGGGATCCGTTGCCTTCCCGTTCAGCGAGACCTCGAAATGAAGGTGCGGACCGGTGGAAAGGCCGGTGCTGCCCACCTCCGCGATCTTCTGCCCCGTGCGCACCTTGTCTCCAGGTCTCACGAGGATCCTCGAGCAGTGAGCGTACAGCGTGGTCAGCCGCCCCCCGTGATCCAACTCGACGATGTTGCCGTACGTTCCGCAGGGACCCGCGCGAATGACTCTCCCGGACGCCGCCGCTCGGACCGTAGCGCCCGCGGGGGCCGCAACGTCTATGCCCTCGTGGAAGAGACGTCGCCTATAGATGGGGTGAATCCTGTACCCAAAGCCGTACGTCACGCGACCGCTGACTGGGGCAGACAGCTTTCGAAGGTCATTGGCGGAAGTCGGAGGTGTTGGGCTGGAGGAGGGCGCGGAGCGAACAGTGGTGTGGGATTCTTGCTTCCCGGTGGCCTCGATGGCTGCGCCTTCCTTCGGCACCCCGTCTACGCGGTCGTCTCCTGCGCTCTCACCCACCGCGCCAGCTTCGGGGACAAGCCGCGTCACGCTTGCGGGAAGGGCGCGCCCTCCGCTCGGGCCGCGGCTCATCGCGAGCTGTGGCTGGTCCGGGCTGGCGCTTTCGCTTGACACGGCTGCGGCGTCTAGCGTCGCGCCCACTTCTGTAAGACGCGCCAGAGAGCGAGCGACGACCTCCGAGGTGTCAGGTGCGGTAGACGCGTCACCCGGCCCCCCGCCCGGCAGCCTGTCTGAACGCGCCCCCCCTCCCCCGGCGCTTGCCTCGCTGTTCTCCCTATCGGCAGCCTCTTTCGTCCACGGATTCCAGCCCAGCAGGCTTCGAGTCGCGTCGCGAATCTTCCCTGTCAGCTCCAAGAGACTCGTATCTTCCGTGAGAAGCGCCTGAACGCAGGACCTAACCCCCCTCCCGACCGGGAGGTTGCTCCTGCTGACCGCGAGCACGAAACCGAAAACCAGGAACGATATCGCGGCGTCGCGAGCCAGCTTGGTCCGCATCGTGCCCCTCCTCCCGTGGAAAAGCCCCATCCCGCCACGGTAAGAGTATATTGCGCCATGCCAGCCGCTATGCGCGACCCCACGGGCAGCCGGGTCGCCAGACGATCGGGGGGCACGAGGGGGCCGGGTGCGTTGATCCCTAAAAGAGGATCTTCTGCCTCCTCATGTATACGTCGAGGACGAATCCGATGGCGATGAGGTTCGCCATGAGAGAACTCCCTCCGTAGCTGAGGAAGGGCAGGGGAATGCCTGTCACGGGCATGAGGCTCATCGTCATCCCCACGTTGACCAGGACGTGAAAGAGGATCATCGCGGCCACGCCCGTGGCTACGAGACGCCCGAAGGCGTCCTTCGCCAAGGCCGCGGCGTGCAGACACCTCCACAGGACGAAGCCGAACAGCGCTAGCACGACGACTGCCCCGATGAAGCCGAACTCTTCCCCGATTACAGAGAAGATGAAGTCCGTATGGTGGGCGGGGAGGAAGTTGAGGTGGGCCTGCGTGCCTCTGAAGAGACCCTTGCCGAAGAACCTTCCCGACCCGATGGCGATCGTGGACTGAATGACGTTGTATCCCGTGCCCGTTGGGTCAGCGTACGGGTTGAGGAAGGCGAGAAGCCTGGCACGCTGATAGTCTTTCAGCAGGAAAAAGAACACCACGGGCGAGGCGAGAGCCCCCGCGCCCGCCACAGCGAGAAGAGTCCTCGTAGGCGCCCCTGCTACGTACAGCATGGCAAACGTTATCCCGCAGAACACGAGGGCTGTCCCGAGGTCGTTTTGAAGCAGAACCAACCCGGCGGGGACCGCCGCGTGGAGCAACGCGAGCGCGACCCCACGATTGGTGGCAAGGTCATGCGCCTCGCACAGATGACGCGCTAGCGTGAGTATCAGCGCCACCTTAGCCAACTCCGACGGTTGAAGCGCCACAGGGCCGATCCTGAACCAGCTCTGTGCGCCCGAGATCCTGTGCCCCATCACCAACACCAGCGAGAGCAGTCCCACATTGGCTGCATACAGCGCTCTGTGGGCTCTGCCGGCGAGTCTATAGTCGGTGGTGAGCACCGCCACACAGGCCAATGTGCCGAGACCGAACGCGGCCACCTGCCTCTTGACGAAGTACAGCGGATCCTGGGGAGACCCAGGACCAATTCCCCCACGCGTCGCGCTGAAGACGATCGCGAAGCCTATCACGCAGAGTGTCAGCACCGCGAGGATCAGCGAGTAGTCGAGGTTTCGGAGAAGACGCCGGTCGAGAAACACGGGCACGCCCTCACCTTCTGGCCTTGCCTCGGCGGCAGGCCTCGCTCCCCCGTCTCATTCCGATCACAGGCATGCTAGCTACCAGCGCAAGCCTCCTATCGGTCGAGTCGAACCTGAGACTCATGCCTGCCTCGTCGATCTCTACGTACTTCGATACAGCTCTCGCCAGGTCCACACGGAGACCCTCGAACACCTGTGGGGAGACCCCGACCCGATCGCACGCCAGCGTGACCTTGAGTCGCTCCTTGGCAAGGCTCTTGCTCCCCAGCCCGCCCGGCCTGGACTTGCCGCCCAGAATCCGTGACATGAAGTCGAACACGGCACGTCGCCTCCCCCGGCGTCACCTTCGCGCACCGACAAGCCTCTTCAGTCTCGACCAGAATCCTTCGGCTTCCAATGACATGAATGGAGCGTCTTCCCCATCGATCCGAGCGGCTATCCGTCTGAAGGCCTCTCCCGCCCTGGAAGACCCGTCCAGCACAACGGGCTCGCCCCTGTTGGTGGAGGTAATCACCGACTCATCATCGGGAACTACGCCCAGAAGGTCAATGGCGAGGATGTCCAGTACGTCGCCGACATCGAGCATGTCGCCGCGTTTCACCATTTGTGGCCGGAGCCTGTTGACCACGAGCCTTGGTCTGCTCATGCCCTGGGCCTCGAGCAGGCCGACAATGCGGTCGGCGTCCCGAACCGCGGATACCTCGGGCGTGGTCACGATGACGGCTTCATCCGCCCCGGCTATTGCGTTCTTGAACCCGCGCTCAATTCCGGCGGGGCAGTCCACCACGACGTAGTCGAATTCGCCCGCCAGGGTCCTCGAAAGCTGCTTCATTTGCTCCGGCTGGACGGCCTCCTTGTCCTTCGACTGTGCCGCCGGCATCAGGAACAACGTCTGTAACCGCTTGTCTCGTATGAGGGCCTGTCTCAGCCGGCACTTGCCCTCTATCACGTGGACGATGTCGTACACGATCCTGTTCTCCAAACCAAGCACGATGTCAAGATTGCGCAGTCCGATGTCGGCATCGACCAGGGCCACCTTCTTTCCTCTAGAGGCGAGCCCGCAGCCGATGTTGGCGACTGCGGTGGTCTTGCCCACCCCTCCCTTACCAGAGGTGACCACTATGACCCTTCCTTCCATGCAGGCTCCTCCTCCACCTCGGCCTTCCTCGCGGAGTAGGCCTCGATCACTATCTGATCGCCCCTCACCCGTGCCATCTCCGGCGTGCGTGGGGCCTTGCTCTCGCCGTCCGGGGGCCTGGCTATCGCGTCGGCTATCCGGAGCTGCGTGGGCATGAATCTTAGTGCCACCACCATCGCCCTGCGGTTATCGGGCGACCCCGCATGAGCGACCCCTCGCAAGGCACCCATGACGACGATGTCTCCGCCAGCCACGACCTCCGCGCCGGGGTTCACGTCCCCGAGCACCACGACGTTCCCACTGAACGTGGCACGCTGGCCTGACCGGAGAGTCCCCCGCAAGAGCAGGGTCTCTTCGCGCGCCGCCGGTGCAGGCTGCGGTTCACCGGCGCACGCGCGGTCGAACAGCCTCTCAGGTTCCTGAGCGCGGTGTTGGACAACCCCTGGAGTGGATGACACCGGCGGGGACGAGCGCGGGCCCGGCGGCTCGGCCACGGTCGCAAGGCCGATCCCACCTGCAACTCGCGAGACCGACATACCGAACGACTCCACTATGTTCACTAACTCGCGGACATCGTCCTCCGAGAGTGCAAGCTCGCCGATGTCGAGCACCGCCCGAGTCGCCCCGGCGAAGAACCCAGAAGTCTTCTCCAGCTTGTCCGCCAGCTTCCCCTTGAGCCGCGCGAAGTCCTCATCATGGGGCAAGATTATGCACAGTCCCCGTTTCGTCCCTTTGAATACGACGTCCTCCGTCTTCATGGGCAGCCGCGCACACCTCCTCGAACTCCCCACCAGGGTGGTTCGGGTAGCGCTGCAATAGTTTCACCAGAAGCCAACTCAATTCCTGCCCGTCACGGCGGAAAACGTGCGAATGGGGATGGACGCCCTCTCGCACGGCGGCCACTCGAGCGGAGAATCAGTGACCGGGCGGGCTCGACGCCTCAGGTGAAGGCGAGCCGTTGGACTCGTGGCTTGTGACCTCCGGGCTGGACGTTTCCGCGGGCCCATCCATCGGTGTTGCGGAGCCAGCCGGGCCGGGCTGCTCTTGCCGCTCTGGCCGTTCTCGGTCGAGCCCAAAATACGCCTCCATGACCCTCCTCGCGACAGGCGCCGCGGCAAGCGACCCACTGGTCCCGTGCTCGACGAGGACCACCACAACTATCTCCGGATTCTCGACGGGCGCGAACCCCGCGAACCATCCATGGCTATCGCCCTCAGGGTTCTGCGCTGTGCCCGTCTTGCCCGCCGCGGCCACGGGAAACCCCTGGAACGCGCTTGCCGCCGTCCCCTCGGAGACCACCTTCGCAAGCCCTTGCTTGAGCGTGGCGAGAGATTCCTGTGACACTTCGACGACCCCGGCCACTCTCGGGCGGAACTCGCTCACGACCTCTCCGTCCGGCGTCAGAACGGCCCGCGCGACCATCGGAACGTGGATGACCCCGCCTGCCGCTATCGTCGCGTAAACGCTCGCGATCTGTAGAGGTGTGGCAAGCAAAGCCCCCTGGCCGATCGCTACGTCCAGCGTCTCCGTGGGGTACCAGATCTGGTCGTATCCCTTGAAGTTCAGCTTCTTCCATGCCCTGTCCGGCACGAGCCCGGACGCATCACCCGGAGACAGCTGGATGCCGGTAGGCTGCCCGAGGCCCAACATCCTTGCGTACGCGGCCAGATCGTCGATTCCCACGCGCCGCCCGAGCTCGTAGAAGACGATGTTGCACGAGTTGGCGATCCCGGTGACGAGGTCCTGCATGCCGTGCGCCTTCCCGCGCTCTATCGTCCAGCAAGCTTTGCCGGACTGGCGGTCACGCCCAGTGCACTCGAACCTGTCGTTCATCGTGACCTTGCCGCGCTCCAAGGCCGCAAGCGTGGTTATGACCTTGAATGCGGAGCCCGGAGGGTATGCATGGCTCATCGCCCGGTTCGGTTGCGGACTCGGGGTCGATGACAGAAAGGCCAGCTCTTCGGGGGACAAGCCTCCCACGAACATGTTGGGGTCGTACGAAGGCTTGCTCGCCATCGCCAATACCTCCCCGGTCCTTGGATCAATGGCCACAACGGCGCCCGCCTTGGCCTGCGCGGTCTTTGGGGACTTGGACAGCGCCTGCAGCTGTTCGGACAGGGCGCGTTCCGCAGCTGCCTGAACCCTCTCGTCGATAGTGAGCACCACGTCGTTCCCAGGAACCGGTGCAAGGCTTCCCAGCACCTTGATTGGCTGGGAAAGGCTGTTCACCTCGACTTGGTCCCCTCCGTCAGTGCCGCGGAGGTGCTCCTCGAAGGTCCTCTCCACCCCGACCTTCCCTATGAGGTTGCCCGGCCGGTAGCCCTTGTCCCTGTATACTTTCAGCTCTGCTGAGTCGATCTCCCTGATGAAACCGATGAGATGGCTCGCGAAGTCACCGTGAACGTAACTGCGGACCGGTATCTCCTCGATGACCACGCCCGGCAGATCTGTCCGTCGCTCGCCTATCGCGGTCACGGTGGCGGGTGACGCGTCAGTCAGGAGCCTGATGGGTTCGAAGGGCCGCCTCGGGGCAGCGAGCTTCTCCTTGATGGTCTGGGCGGACATCCCGAGGATGGGAGCAAGCTGGGCCACGGTGGCCTCTATGTCAGGCACGTCCTGAGGCACTATCGACACGGAGAACGCCATGCGGCTCGCGGCCAGCGGCACACCGTTGCGGTCGAGTATCTTGCCCCTCGGGGCGGGAACCGGTATCAATCGGATCCTGTTGCCTTGCGACAGCGCCTCGTACACGTCCCCTCGCATGATCTGCAGGTGCCACAGGCGCGATACGAGCACCACGAGCACGGCAACGACCACGAAACCGAGGTGTCTCAGCCTGTTCTGAGCTGCAGACTCGGGCATTGTCTCCTCCCTGGAGGTCTTGCGGCGCCTTCGAAGCTTCGGAGGGAGCTTCACATCATCTTCCCGCACCGGTGGGCTGACGTCTCCCGGCGCCTCAGCACTGACGGGAAACCGGTCTCTCCGTTCCCTATGAGGCGACGCCCACAACCGCACGAAGAACGCCCGGAGCACGACGCCTGGTACTTAGGCGGCCTGGCGGCGCTCTAAGACCCGCTTTGCGCGCGCGTCTAGCCTCGCAACGACTCTGAGCGTGATCGGGACCAGCAAACCTGAGTACAGGGCTTGCCCCACAATCATCCGAAAGGCGGAGACGGAGACAGCCATCGGAACCCCGAAAGACGACAGCAGGAAGCAGTGAAGCACGCCGCCTACGACTCCACCCAGAATCACCAAGACGGTCGGCACGATGACTCGGTCCTCGAACACCCTGGCGTAAGACAGGCCGGCGCCGATGCCGACGACGGTGCGAGTCAACATGAAAAGCCCCAGAAACTGCCCTGAACACGCGTCCTCGATGAAACCCGTGGCGAGACCCGCTAAGGCCGCGTTCCTCCACCCCGAATACGTGCCCACCAGCACCACTAGGATCAGCACTAAATCTGGCTTCACTCCCTGGAGGGCTATGTGGGGCACCACGGTCATCTCGAGGAGCACCAGGACCGCGCCCGCCAAGAGCAGAAGAAGGTTCCTCATCGTCCCGCCACCCCTCGCGGCGCTTCCGGCACAACGTGGGATCCAAGCGACTCGGGGGCACCGACCGTTTCGTTCACCCCCGTGATCACCACGACCTCCTCAAGCCGAGCGAAGTCCACAGCCGGCCTAAGGTACGCGGCTTTTCCCACCCCATACTTTCCCGGCACTACCTCCACGATATCCCCTATGACCAAGCCCTTCGGATATATCCCGCCGAGCCCCGATGAAAGCACCCTGTCCCCCACCTGTACGTCGCTTTGCTCGGTGAGCGACTTTACGCGACATAGACCGGGTCTCGCCGGGTCGCCCTCCACCAGGACCAGAGTCCTCGTTCGCTGCACCAGTCCCCCGACTGCGCTCCTGGGATCTACGATCAGAAGCACGGTCGCGGTGCGCGGGCTCGCAGACAACACCCTGCCCACGAGGCCTTCCATGGTCGCCACAGCCATGTCCTTCTTCACACCGCTGCGAGTGCCCTTGTTGATCGTCACCGTCTCGAGCCAGTTACCGGGGTTCCTTCCCACGATCTGGGCCGCGCTCGTCGAGTAGTCGAGCGCCGCCTGGAAACCCAACAGCTGGCGAAGGCGCGCGTTCTCGAGTCTGCACTCCTCGAGACGCGCGTTCTCGGCCATGAGACGCGATATCTCCAGGTAGAGCCGGTCATTCTCCCGGAGGAGGTGGCGGAGGTTGGCGACGGTTCGCACGGCCGCTCCTATCTCACCCGTTACGCGGAACAACACCCTCGCGAAAGGCGCGAGGGTCTCGCGAACGGCGCTCTCCGGGAGCGACAGCCTCCCTCTCTCGCCAGAAGTCACGAAAAGGAGCGCCACAAGTAGCAGTAGTATTGCAGCCAGGGTCAGTGCATAGCGCTTGCCGGTGGGATCTTCGTGCACGCGCGTCACCCCCGCCCGCCATGGTTACCTTCTCTGTCCCACGCGTGAGGAGGCCGTCAGCATCCGGCGGTACCGATCCATTTCCTCGAGCGCCTTGCCTGCACCTCTCACTACACACGTAAGCGGCTCATCCGCACGGTGGACCGGCATTCCAGTTGACTCGGACAGCACCCGTTCGATGCCGTCCACGAGCGACCCTCCGCCCGATGCCACGATCCCTTTGTCGATTATGTCGGCGGAGAGCTCAGGCGGCGTTCTCTCGAGAGTCATCTTGACCGCCTCGACTATCGCACCTATGGGTTCGCGCAGCGCCACCTCTACCTCCCGCGCGGAGATTCGCACCGTCTTCGGCAGGCCGGATACCATGTCCCTGCCCTTTATCTCCATGGTCGCCTCAGGATCTCGGGGGCAGGCGGATCCCATGTGCTTCTTTATCTCCTCGGCCGTCCTCGTCCCTATGACCAGGTTGTAAACCTTCTTGACGTGTTGCACTATGGCCTCGTCCATTTCGTCCCCGGCGATCCGGATCGATTTCGATGCCACGATTCCACCGAGGGATATCACGGCTATCTCCGTGGTCCCGCCGCCTATGTCCACAACCATGTTCCCCGACGGCTCAAACACTGGAAGCCCTGCGCCCACGGCCGCTGCGAGCGGCTCCTCGATCAGGTAAGCCTCACGAGCCCCTGCCTGTAGCGCCGCGTCTATCACCGCCCGCCTTTCTACCTCCGTCACGCCGGACGGAACCCCTATCACTACACGGGGTCGGACGAGGGCACGACCGCGGTGCGCTCTCACTATGAAATGACGAAGCATCATCTCAGTCACGTCGAAGTCGGCTATGACGCCGTCTTTCAACGGACGAACAACTGCGATGTTCCCGGGGGTCCTCCCGACCATGCGGTTGGCGGCCGAGCCGACCTCGAGAATCGCTCCCGTGTCTTTGCGAATGGCAACGACCGAGGGCTCTTGGATCACGACTCCCTTTCCCTTCACGTAGACCAGGGAATTCGCGGTCCCCAAATCAATGGCGAGGTCCTTCGAGAAGAAAGCGAGCACAGGGTCAAGAATCACTTTCCACGTTCTCCCTTCCGGCAGTACAGGCAACTACGCCCAGCACAGGCTCGTGCCACGACGACGCCCGCGAGCCGGACACGACGGCAGGCGTCATCAGACCGAGTTCCTTGAGGCTTGAGTACCTGTTGTCTCCCACGATTATGTGGTCAAGCACTTCTATCCCTAGAATGAGGCCCGAGCTTGCCAATCGGCGGGTTATGGCTACATCGTCTGCGCTGGGTGTTGGATCCCCGCTCGGGTGGTTATGTACCAGGATGACACAGGCGGAGTTCCTCTTCAGGCACTCTTTGAACACTTCTCTCGGATGAACCAGAGAGCTGTCCAGACATCCCACCGACACCGTCACGACGTCCAGCACTCTGTGTTTCGCGTTGAGCAGCACCACCCTGAAATGCTCCCTGTCGAGATAGCGCATCTCCCCCATGAGGAGGCGCGCCACGTCTCCCGGCCCAGTCACCTGGGCGAGTTCCTCGGGATCCAGAGTGACCGCTCTCCTCCCGAGCTCAACGGCGGCCTTCAGTCGCACCGCCTTTGCGGGACCGATCCCTTTCTGAGCGGCAAGATCGCCCGTAGAGGCCGCGGCTATGCCTCTCAGGCCCCCGAAATCCCGCAGAACGGCGCTTGCGAGGGCCAGGGCGGTCTGGCCACGCACTCCCGTTCCGAGTATTATGGACACCAGCTCCGCCGAAGAGAGCGCCTCGGGGCCCGCCTTCATGAGGCGTTCCCTGGGTCTCTCCCGAAGAGGCATCTCCTTCATGGTGAACGACGAGCTTCGCTGCGTCGAGTCGTTTCGCATGCCCCTCACCCCCGGAAGACCGTCCGCATGAGGTCCACGCCGATGGTGTCAGCAAGGGTCACCAGCCGTGCTAGGGGCAGGCCGACCACATTGAAGTAGCATCCGGAGATCCTCTCTACCAGCAGGGCACCTCGACCTTGTATCGCATATGAGCCCGCCTTCCCAAGCGGTTCGCCCGTGGCGACGTACCCTTCGATGTCTTCCTCGGAGAGATCAGCCATGAGCACTTGGGTTATCTCGTAGCAGGACGCTTCGAGCCCGGAACGCGAGTCCACCACGGCAAGCCCGCTTGCAACTTGGTGCCACCGCCCTGACATCTGGCGAAGCATGTTCCTAGCGTCATCAGCATCGGCCGGCTTGCCGAGAATCTCCCCATCGAGCACGACCACGGTGTCGGCCCCGATGACTAGAGCGTCATGCTCCGTGTGCGAAACGTGGCGTGCCTTGCGCAACGCGAGCGCCGCCACGCTCTCCCCAAGGTCGTCGCCACCCACCGTGTCTTCGACTATCCCGCTCGGCACGACATCGAACCGAAGCCCGATCTGCCTCAAGAGCTCGGCGCGCGCGGGCGACGCAGACGCAAGAACAAGCCTCAACCTGACATCCCACCCCTGGCGAAGCAAGTGAGAGTCCGACCGCGCTCGAGACGACCTCAGTGCCCTGGGAACCCGGGGGAGTACACTAGCTGTCCGCGCGAGTCCACTACCATCGCCGAAACGCCTTCTAGGCCTTCTAGGATCTTTAGGCCTTCCGACGGGCCCAGGACGAACACCGCCGTTGACAGGGCGTCGGCATCGAGCGAATTCGGCGCAACGATCGTGACGCTTTCCGCGAGGTTGGCCGGCATTCCCGTCTTGGGATCGAAGATGTGGTGATACCTCTGCCCCTCAGCGATGAAAAACCGCTCGTAGTCACCGGAAGTCACGACGGCTGCGTCGCTCACCTCAACCACCGGGCCTATCGTGTCTGTTGGGCTGGATCCCCTCGGATCCCTTATGCCTATGTGCCAGGGTGTTCCGTCAGGCCGACTCCCCACAGCGACGATGTTTCCGCCCGCGTCTATGAGAGCATGCTTGACTCCGCGCTCTCGCAGCACGGCGGCGGCCCGGTCCGCGGCGTATCCCTTCGCGATGCCCCCGAGATCTAGGCACATGCCCGGCGTCGCAAGTCTCACCGTCTTCCGCACGGGGTCGAGCTCGATCGCACGAAAACTCACTAGCGCCACGGCCTTCGCGAGCGCGTCGGGATCGGGGACGCGCGGATCGTCGCCCCCAAACCCCCAAGCGTCCACCACAGGCCCGATGGTGACGTCGAAAGCACCGCCGGAGGCCTCGGACCACTCGAGCGCCCTCTCGATGAGCATGAACGCCTCCTCGCTGACCTGGACGGGCTCGGCCCCGGCCGCCTGGTTCACCCTGGAGACATCGCTCGTCGGGATGAACCTGCTCATAAGGGCCTCCACGCGGCGCATCTCTTCGAAAGCCGCGGCCACGGCGCTCTCGGCCGCTTCACCGAAGGCGCGAATGCTGACATAAGTATCCATCATGAACTGGCTGTCAACGTATCCGGCATCTTCGTCCGCAGAGGCTGCCGCGTCTTGCCCCAAGACAGAGCCTTCCTCAGAGGGCCAGAGAAGCCGCTGAAACACGCCTGTCCTCACAAGCGCATACCCCGCAACAACGAGGACACCAATGAGGAGGATGATCAAGAGCAGCTGGCCACGCCGCCCTCTCTCTCTCCGCCTGCGTCCGTACTCCCATTTCAAACAGACCGCACCCCCCGACTGATTTCCCGGACACAGTGTATCACTTCTACTAAACCCTGACAAGCAGCCCTTCGGGCTAGTCACAGAGGCATCGCGGGGTCGCACGGGCAGTCGATCCTCACCGCGGTCGCCGGTGCTCTCCGTCATATGCTCGCGTGATGTGGAGACAATAAGACAAAGATGCCCTCTTGGGCGAAAGAGGAAGGAGCGGGCACGCATTGGGAAGGAAGAAGAACAACGACCGCTTGAGAACCCTGCGCCAACTTGACCGGTTGAAGTGGGAGACCGCGGAGCACCTGGGACTCGCGGATGACGTGGGAAGGCCTCGTGAACTCACCGCCCGGGAAGCGGGCAAGCTCGGCGACCAAGTGGCGAAAAGATCCGTAAAGCAGGGAGAGCAGGCCATCCGGCGCGAAGGCGCGAGGAAGGCGGAGAAGAACCTCTGACCTCCTGGTCCCGGTCGACCGCGGTCGACCGCGCCTGAGCCACATTGACCCTTACGAAGAGGCTGCCGGTGCCCCTGTACGGAGGACACCGGCGCGCAAGCCGCGTCGTGCATCTCGTCCGGTGCCACGCGCGGCCCGGTGCGCCCCGTCTTACGAACACCGGCAGCCACTTTTCGGGTGGAAATGCCCGGCATGGTCACTCGATTCATGCCGGGCGCCCCGGCTAGCTCGCCGCAAGTGAGCCAGTGTCAGCCTTCGCGCCTCTCACCACTATGCACTTGGTCGGGCACTTCTCCACGCACTTGCCGCACGCGTCGCACTTCCCCGCGTCGATGACGGCGAGATTGTCTTCCATGGATATGGCACCTGTGGGACAGACTTTGACGCACAGCCCGCACCCGATGCACCCGACCTTACATGTCTTCCGGACCTCCGCGCCACGCGCGTGCGACCTGCACAAGACTGTCACCGATTGCGATTCCGGCACCATCTCGATGATACCCCTCGGACAAGCCGCAACGCATCTACCGCAGGAAGTGCACGCATCCTCGTCCACCACCGGTATGCCCTCAGGCCCCATGTGGAGAGCGTCAAAGGCGCAAGCCGCGACACATGACCCCAGGCCGAGACAACCGTATACGCACGCCTTCGCGCCGCCCCCAACGAGTTGAGCGGCCTTGCAGTCGCGAAGGCCGTCATACGTGAACCTCGAACCGCAATTGGCCGCACCGCCTTGGCACAGAACCCTGGCTACCTTTCTCGCCTTCGCCTCGCCGGCGTCAACGCCCATGATGGCGGCAACCTTCGCAGCCACCGCTGCGCCTCCCACGGGGCACCCGTCCGTCGGTGCCTTGCCGGCTACTATCGCCGCCGCCAGCCCGCTGCAGCCCGGAAAGCCACACCCGCCGCAGTTGGCTCCGGGTAGGACCTCCATGATTCTGTCTTGTCTGGCATCCTGCTCCACCGCGAACTTCTTGGCCGCGAGAGCGAGCGCGAGTCCGAATACCGCTCCCATCAGCCCGAGGCCAAGGACCGCTTTGACGTATATCATACCTTGCTCACCCCTCGCCGAATTCTACATGACGCCGAAAAGCTCTTTGAGCCTGAACCCCGCGAATCCCAGAAAAGCGATGGACATGAGGCCTGCGGTTATCAGGGCCATGGGGAAGCCTTTCAGCGACTCGGGTATCGGCGCGAGGTCCATGCGCTCTCTTATCGCGGCGAACAGGATTATCGCCAGCGTGAACCCGGACGCGCCCGCGATGCCGTTCACGGCGGCCCCAAGAAGGTCGTAGTCCTCGGTGATGTTCAGAATCGCCACCCCCAACACCGCGCAGTTGGTGGTGATGAGCGGCAGGTAGATGCCGAGGGCCTTGTACAGCACTGGGCTCACCTTCTGGATCACCATCTCGACGAGCTGAACAAGCGCCGCGATCACGAGGATGAAGGCGATGGTCTGTAGGTAACCCAGGCCAAGCGGCACCAGCATGTAGTGCTGAACCGTCCAGGTCACGACAGACGCCACCCCCATCACGAACACGACCGCCATGCCCATGCCCGTGGCCGTCTCGACTTGTTTGGACACGCCTATGAACGGGCACACTCCGAGGATCCTCGACAGGATGAAGTTGTTCAGGAGCACGCCTCCGAAGAATATGACAAGTATCTCACCCATGTGGTATTCCTCCTGTCACGGTTCGCCGTGCGGCGTCACGCCTGAGCCGTCTTCTTACCCCGACGGCTCAGGGAATTGAGAAGGCCTATCAAGAGCCCCAAGGTGATGAAGCCTCCGGGAGGCATGATCATGAGGACCGCCGCGAGACTGCGATCGAACACCTTGACTCCGGCAAACCCAAAATCAGGCACGGCAATGAGGGTGCCCGTCCCGAGGAGCTCCCTTATCGCGCTCAGACCGGTGAGTGCCAGCGTGAAGCCGAGCCCCATGCCGAGGCCGTCCGCGAGCGAGTACCATACCCCGTTCTTCGAGGCAAACGCCTCAGCCCTTGCAAGTATGATGCAGTTCACGACGATGAGCGGAATGAATATGCCAAGCACCTCGTGAAGCCTCGGCACGAAAGCAGCCATCACCAGATCGACCATCGTCACGAACGAGGCTATGACCACGATGTAGCATGGGATACGTATCTTGGACGGAATCACGTTCCGCAACATGGAAATGATCACGTTCGACCCGACGAGCACGAACGTCGCTGCGATCCCCATGCCTATTCCGTTGGAAACTGCCACACTCGTCGCCATGGTCGGGCACATTCCAAGGAGTATCCTGAAAGTGGGATTCTCCTTCACGAGTCCCTTTGAGAATTCGGACCTAAAACTCACTCACCAGACCCCCTCTCGCGAAGCAGCCTCGAACACTCGAAGAGCTTGGTCGACGGCACTGGCTACCGCCCTGGACGAGATGGTCGCTCCGGTGATAGCCTGCACTTGCCCGCCATCCCTCGTGACCTTCACCGTGGCCCCTGCGCGCAGCCCGAGGAATCTCTCTTGGAAGTCCTTGCTAGTGATGTTCGCACCCAGCCCAGGCGTTTCGGAGTGCTTCACCACGGTCAATCCGGTCACCACGCCATCGCGCGACACGCCCACGACTGCATCAATGGGCCCGCCGTAGCCGGAAGGGGCGCAGGCAAACGCGACCCCGGCGACTTCGCCGTTCTTGTATCCGATGTACACCGTGCCAACGACAGAAGCCTTTGACCCGCCGTCCCCAGCCTGGGAACCGACGCTCGAAAGCACCCTGTCTGTCTCGTCCTTGAATTCCTCAGCCTCGGGCACGACCGCCCTAAGCGCCTGCTCGAGTCGAACGGCAGCCTGAGATGCGATCCTCTCCTCTGTGATGTCGTTCACCACCGCGAGCGAACCCGCAGCCACCGCACAGATGGCAAAAAGGATGAAGCCCAGCTTCCAGACGTCACGCACCCTTCTTCACCTCCCCGAACTTGCGGGGCACCGTGACCCTATCTATGAGAGCAGTGGCGGAATTCATGATCAGGATCGCGTAGCACACGCCCTCCGGATAGCCGCCGAACAGCCTGATGAGGACCGTCAGAACACCGCACCCGATCCCGAAGGCGATCTGGCCTTTCGGTGTGACCGGGCTCGTGACGTAGTCCGTTGCCATGAAGAACGCGCCCAAGAAGAGCCCCCCGGCGAGCATGTGGAACAGCGGGTCCTCTCCAAAAAGCGCCGCCAGAACCGCCACAGTGCCGATGAAGCTCGCCGGAATGCGCCAGTTAATGTGCCCGCGCCAGATCAGGTACGCAGCTCCGATCAAGATCGCCAGGGCTGATGTCTCCCCGATCGAACCCGCCACGTTCCCGAGGAACAGGTTGACGTACGGAGTCTTGATGCCGCCCAACCTCAGAAGGGCAAGTGGGGTAGCGGAACTCAGCGCATCGAAGTCACTTATCCACGCTGCCTCGAAGAGTGGCCACCTCCACCTCGTCATGGCCACGGGCCATGAGGCCAGGAGCACCGCCCGCCCGATGAGCGCCGGGTTGAAGACGTTCTGGCCAAGCCCGCCGAAGATGAACTTGGCGATGGCCATGGAGAACACCGCCCCGATGGCCCCGATCCAAAGCGGCAGGTCGGGCGGCAACACCAGGGCAAGCAGCAGCCCGGCCACGGCGGCGCTGTAGTCTCCGATGGTGATAGGCTTCCTAAAGAGCTTCTCGAGCCCCGCCTCGGTGGCTACCGCCGCCACCACGCACACCAGCATCATCGCGAACGCCCGAAGCCCGAAGAACCACACCCCTGCCAGCGACGCCGGCATCAGAGCAAGAATGACGTCGCTCATGATGACGGGCGTTGATACTGCAGTCCGCTGGTGCGGCGACGAAGACACTACGAGTCCTGTTGCATCCATTTATCGATCCCCCCACAAGCGAACGCGCTTACAGCGCCTGGCTCAGCTCGCCTGGGCCTTGCGCCTCCTCGCCATGATCTCCGACTTGGCAAGCCTGATGGCCTGCACGAGACGCCTGCGCGACGGGCACACGAAACTGCAGCACCCACACTCGATGCAGTCGAGGGCGTTCACGCGTTCCGCGTCGCCATACCTACCCGCTTCCGCGTAGCTCGCTATCCAAAGCGGCATGAGCCTCATGGAACACGCCTCCACGCACTTTCCACACCTCACGCAGGGCATCGGCCCGGCGGGCGCAGCCTCCTCTTTGCCCAAGAGCAACACCCCTGATGTCCCCTTCGTAACAGGGATGTCCGTCGTGAACTGCGCCACTCCCATCATCGGCCCACCGATTATGATCTTCGCGGGCGGGGAGGAGCACCCCCCGCAGGCCTCTATGAGATCGCTTAGAAGCGTTCCTATCCTCACTTGCACGTTCTGCGGCTCGGCAATGCAGGAACCTGCCACGGTCACGACCCGCTCGACAAGGGGCATCCCTGAGCAAACGGCGTCTTTCACTGCTGCAGCGGTCCCCACGTTGTTTACCACGACCCCCACGTCCACGGGAAGCCCCCCGGATGGGACCTCCCGCCCGAGGATCGCCCAAATGAGCTGCTTCTCGGCGCCCTGCGGGTACTTGACTTTGAGCGGAACGACAGATATCCTCTCGTCGCTCTTGGCCGCTTGGGATATGGCCTCGATCGCGTCTGGCTTGTTCTCCTCGATCCCGACGTAGGCCTTCTTGACGCTCGTGGCCTTGAGAAGAAGCTTCACGCCGTCCACCACGTCCCCAGCCCGCTCCACCATCAACCTGTGGTCTGCGGAGAGGTACGGCTCGCACTCGGCACCGTTTACGATTACCGTGTCGAAGCTCTTGCCAGGCGGCGGCGTCAGCTTGAAATGAGTGGGGAACGCCGCGCCGCCCAGGCCGACTATGCCCGCTTCGCGGATTATGGTCTTAATCTCGTCAGCGCTGAGCTCATCCGCGTCCCTCCTCGGCTCGACGTGCTCGTCGAGGGTGTCCGCGCCATCTGACTCGATGATGACGGACAGAACCTCTCTCCCACCAGACTGTGGATGTGGTGACACTCCCACGACCTTTCCGGACACGCTCGCGTGAACGGGTGCCGTCAGCCTAGCCGGGCTGTCGCCGATCTTCTGCCCAGTCTTGACCGTGTCTCCCACCTTCACAAGAGGCTCACACGGCGCGCCGGTGTGCTGGTGGAGGGATATTACGACCCTCCCAGGCGGGCCCAGCCTCCTTATGGGCTTCGACGCGGTGTCCTCTTTGTGGTAGTGGGCGTGTACTCCTCCCCTAAAGGTTTTCGCTACCATGGCAGCCAAGCACTCCTCCTTACGCCTGGCGTCGCGGGGCTGGCCGCGAGCCGCATACAAAGGCGAGCAGGCGCTCTCGTGCGCCTGACCCGCGTCGCAAAGCATCATGGACGTGTTCTTGCGGACGTGTTCTTGCGGCGTGTCCCGCGATACGTCGTATGGCCGACTTATCATTATTCCTCGGCTTCTGTCGATTCTCCTTCTGTGCTACACGCCGTTTTCGATCCAAGACGACCCTCGCGCGCGTAGAGCGGGCTCCCCGGCGTGCCAAGAGCCGTCTCGTGCACCCGCGCACCGACCACGACTCAAGTTATCAGGCTTTGCGCGTCCCCGGGAAAGAAGATCCCGACTTCCCGCTCATAGCTTTCTCGGGAGTCCGAGGCATGGACGACGTTCTCCGGGAGCGTCCCACCGAAATCCCCCCTGATGGTGCCCGGAAGCGCCTCCGCCGGGTTCGTGGCGCCCACTAAGGTCCTCGCCACCTTCACCGCGTCGCCCTCACGCTCGAGCACGATGAGGGCCGAAGGGCCTCGCGTCACGTAGTCAAGAAGTCCCGGGAACATCGGGCGGTCAGCAAGGTGCTCGTAGTGGCGCGCGGCGTCCGTCCTCGCGATGGTCCTCATCTCCATCTTGACGATGCGGAAGCCCCTTCTCTCGAAACGTTCGAGCACGGTTCCAACAAGCCCACGCTCTACCCCATCGGGCTTCACGATTATGAACGTTCGCTCCATCATTCAACGTCCCCCCACGCGCTGCCCCGCCTGGCCGCGATGCTTAGAACAACCCGACGATCTTCCCGTCGTCGTCGATATCTACGTTCTCTGCGGCGGGACGCGCGGGCAGACCGGGCATGGTCATCATCTGGCCGCACAGCGGCACGAGGAACCCCGCGCCCGCGGACGCTCTTACCTCGCGGACGGTCAGCTTCCACCCGCGGGGAGCCCCCCTGAGCGACGGATCGTCGGAGAGCGAAAGCTGCGTCTTGGCCATGCAGATGGGCAGTCCGCCCAGGCCCTGCTCTTCGATGACCTTGATGTCGCGCTCCGCGGTGCCGGCGTATACGACTCCGTCGGCCCCGTAGATCTCCGTGGCGAGGATCTCGATCTTCTCCTTCACGGAAAGCTCGAGGTCATACAGGAACCTGAAGTTCGGCTCATCCCGCTCCAAGGCGTCAAGGACCGCTTCGGCAAGCTCTCGCCCGCCGTCGCCGCCTCTCGCCACGACCTCGGAGACTGCCGAGCGCACGCCGAGCTCCTCGCAGTGCCTCTGCAGGTACTCGAGCTCCTCGCGGTCGTCCGCGGGGAACCTGTTGATCGCCACGACGACCGGCAGGCCGAACTTCTTTGTCACGTTCGTCACATGCTTGTCGAGGTTTTCACAACCCTTCGCCAGCGCATCCAGGTTCTTCTCGGCGAGCTTGCTCTTGGCCACGCCCCCGTGATGGTGAAGCGCGCGTACAGACGCGACCAGCACGACAACATGCGGGCGCACTTCAGTTATCCTGCACACTATGTCGAAGAACTTCTCGGCGCCCAGGTCGGCGGCGAAGCCGCCTTCCGTGACCACGTAGTCCGCAAGCCGCAGAGCTGTCTCCGTTGCAAGAATGGAGTTGTTTCCGTAAGCGATGTTGGCAAACGGCCCCCCGTGAACGAAGGCCGGTTGCCCTTCCAGGGTCTGCACGAGATTCGGCTTGATGGCGTCCTTCATTATGACCGCCATCGCCCCAACGGCCTTGAGCTCAGAGGCCGTGACCGGCCTCCCTTCGTACGTGTATGCCACCACCAGCTTCGAGAACCGGTCCTTGAGATCCGAGAGAGATCGAGAAAGCCCGAGGCATGCCATGACCTCCGAGGCCACGGTGATGTCGAACCCGCTCTCCATTGGAAACCCGTTGGCCTTGCCGCCCAGGCCCACCACGATGTTTCGGAGCTGCCTGTCGCTTATGTCCATGACGCGACGCCACACGACTCGCCGCGGGTCTATCCCCAGTTCGTTTCCCTGATGGATGTGGTTGTCGACCATCGCCGCAAGCAGGTTGTGAGCAGCCCCCACGGCATGGATGTCCCCGGTGAAGTGGAGATTGATGTCCTCCATTGGCAGTACTTGGGAGTACCCCCCGCCGGCGGCACCGCCCTTGACGCCGAAGGTCGGCCCGAGCGACGGCTCGCGCAGCGCGACCATGACCTTCTTGCCCAGCTTCCCCAGGGCCTGCGTGAGCCCCACCGCAGTGCAGGTCTTCCCCTCGCCGGCGGGCGTCGCAGTGATAGCTGTCGTGTAGATGAGCTTGCCGTACGGACGGCTCTTGAGCCGGTCGATGGCTTCCAGCCTTACCTTGGCCTTGTACTTCCCGTAGTACTCGATGTCGTCCTCGGTCAGCCCCACCTTTGCGGCGATGTGACCTATTGGCTCGAGCCTTGCGCTTTGCGCTATCTCGATGTCGGGAGGGATCCTGCCGTACGTCGCTTCCGCCATGGTCAACCGCTCCTTTCCCGTTTAGCACGGATGTACTCGTCGATTCCGCGAGCAGCTATCTTTCCAGCCCCCATCGCAGCGATGACGGTAGCAGACCCGGTGACTATGTCCCCACCGGCGAATACCCCCGGCACGCTCGTCTCGCCGGTCTCTTCGTTTACGATCACGTTCCCGTGCCGCCCGATCTTGAGCCCAGGCACGCTCCTCACAAGAAGGGGATTCGGGTCCGTGCCCACCGCCGATATCATCGTGTCGATGTCGATCACGAACTCGGAGCCCTGCACAGGGACGGGCCTCCGCCTTCCGCTCTCGTCGGGCTCGCCCAACTCCATCCGGATGCACTCCATGCCCCGCACCCAGCCTCGCTCATCGCCGAGGACCCTGATGGGATTGGTGAGGAGCATGAGTTCTACTCCCTCTTCCTCGGCGTTCTCGATCTCTTCGAGTCTCGCCGGCATTTCCGCACGAGACCGTCGGTACACTATGGTGACCTTCTCGGCGCCGAGCCTCAGTGCTGTCCTGGCTGCGTCCATCGCGACGTTCCCCGCGCCTACCACCGCCACCCGCTTGCCGACCCAGATCGGAGTATCATACTCCGGGAAGAGGTACGCCTTCATGAGGTTCGAGCGGGTGAGAAACTCGTTCGCCGAATAGACCCCGTTGAGGTTCTCCCCCGGTATCCCCAGGAAGTGCGGAAGCCCCGCCCCGGTCCCGAGGAAGACCGCGTCGAATCCATCGCGGAAGAGCTCATCCAAGGTCACCGTCTTGCCCACGAGCGTGTTCGCACGGATCTCCACTCCCAAGCTCTTCACGTAATTGACCTCTTCGTCCACGATGGCCTTGGGCAAACGGAACTCCGGGATGCCGTAACGCAGCACCCCTCCTGTCGAGTGGAGCGACTCGAAGAGCACCACCTTGTACCCCATCCTCGCCAGGTCCGCCGCGCACGTTAGCCCGGCAGGCCCCGAACCAACCACCGCCACTCTGCCCGCGGAAACGCGCGCGGCCACCTTTGGGTCGTTCTTCGCCCCCTCGCTCGACGTCCTTTCGTAGTCCGCCGCGAAGCGTTCGAGGGCGCCTATCGCCACGGGCTTTCCTTTCTTGCCCAAAGTGCATCTCTGTTCACACTGCGTCTCCTGAGGGCACACCCGTCCGCATATCGCAGGCAAGCTGTTCTTTTCCTTGACCTTCCTCGCTGCCTCAACGAACCTGCCCTCCGCGATCAGCTTCACGAAGGAAGGGATGTCCACCTCGACGGGGCATCCTGCCACGCAAGGGCGCTTGGGGCAGCCAATGCATCGCTTTGCCTCCTCCACGGCTGTGTCCGGCGAGTACCCGAGGGCCACTTCGTCGAAATTGCGTATTCGTTCCTGGGGATCTTGCTTCGGCATGAGATGCCTGTCTACTCTCGCCGGCATTTGCATCCCTCCACATGCGCCTTGTACCGCTCCATGGCAAGCTTCTCCTCAGTCAGGAACCGCGTCTGTCTCGCCATGAGCTCACCAAAATCCACTTTGTGCCCGTCGAACGCAGGTCCCTCAACGCAGGAAAACATCGTCTTCCCGTCCACGGTCACACGGCACGAGCCGCACATCCCCGTGCCATCCACCATGATAGCGTTCAGACTCACTACGGTCTTGACGCCGAACTCCGCCGTCACCTTGCACGCGGCGCGCATCATGGGAAGGGGCCCGATGGCGACAACCTCGTCCGGACGCAGCCCGCCTGCCAGCAGGTCGTGAAGGAGCCCGGTCACGAAGCCGTGGTACCCGAAGCTGCCGTCGTCGGTGGCGTAATGCACCTCGTCGCTCACCGCCTCCATCCTGTCCTTGAAGATGAGCATATCCTTCGTCTGGGCGCCTACGAGAGAAATCACTCTCGTGCCCAGCTCGTGAAAGGCTTTGGCTTCGGGATAAATCGGCGCCACCCCCACCCCGCCTGCCACGCATACTACCGTGTCGAGCCGCCTGATCTCCCTCGGCGTCCCAAGGGGCCCTACCAGATCGAGGATTGACTCGCCTTCCTCGAGAGTCCCGAGCTCATAGGTGCTCTTCCCGACCTCTTGGAACACCATGGTGATGGTTCCCGCCCCGGGATCGCTGTCCGCTATGGTCAGAGGAATCCTCTCCCCCCGGTCGTGCAACCGCAGCACGAAGAAGTGACCCGGCCGGGCGTGCGACGCGATCTCCGGCGCCTCCACCACGAACAGCTTGATCCTGGGAGCCAGTTCTTCTTTCTTGATGATCCTGTGCATGTCTCTCCTCCTTGTCCCTCGTGCCAGGCCGCAGCGCCTCTGTGCGCTGCGGGCTGACGGTATCCCCAAGGCCGCCCTCTCAGTTCGTGAGGCTTCACTCTGTCCCTTTCTGTTCCTTGCTGTTACGCTGCGGGTACGCCGGACCCGCCTTCGCACGGGAAAGCACTGTTCCGCTCTGGCCCCGCGGCAAGAGGGGAGCGCCTCCCGGGCCGGAGGGCAACCGCCCGCAGGCCGATTGTCATCCCCGCCCCCAAACGGTTCCGCGAGTCACCGACGTACACGACCGCCACGTGGCCTCGCGATCGACTCCCTAACGGAAGATCTCACGCTAACGGAAGATCGCACGCGCACATCACAAATAGTACGCCAGGTGCATGAGCTCCACGCTCAGGTCGGTATTGTGGAGACGCACGCCTTCAGGGACTCTCAGCTTCACGGGGGCGAAGTTCAGAATGGCTTCTATCCCCGCCCCTACGCAAGCATCGACAACCCTTTGAGCCGCCTCCGCTGGAACAGCAACTATTGCCATCTTGATCTGGCGGTCGCGAGCAGTCTCCGCGATCCTGTCCACGTGATGTACTGGAACGTCACCCACCTTCTTGCCGACCTTGGACGGGTCCACGTCAAAAAGCGCCGCGAGGCGGAGATGGTAGTTCCTTTCGACGGCCCGCCGTCCAATGACGTATCGCGCCAACGCCTGCCCCAGGCCGCCTGCCCCCACTATGGCCACGTTTATCTCCTTGTCGAGATTGAGCACCGATCGGAGCTCGCTGCGAAGCACGCCTATCTGGTATCCCACACCCTGCTTCCCGAAACCGCCGAGGAAGTTGAGATCCTTGCGCACTTGCGCGGGGGTAACGCCAGCTCTCTCCCCTAGCTCAAACGAGGATATGAGACCCCCGTGGACTTCCTCGTCCACCGCCTCGAGCACTCGGAGGTACACTGGCAGCCGTCTGATGACAACGTCCGGAACCCGCAGTCTCCTCAAACGTCACACCCCCCCAAGAGAAATCGCAGCTTGTCCCGCGTCACCAGTATAGCACACCTGACAGCCCGACGGGCAACGGGTCGCTCCCACGCAGCGTATTCGACACTTCTACCGCTCCTCCTTCCCAACGCCGCTCAGGCCGATTCAGGCACCACAGAACGTCAATCCCCGGAGTGCCGGGCTACCGAGCGGCATGTGGGCGTCGCGACTCTCGCTTGCGCGCGCCTGGGCCACGGGCCTTTCTTTCACGCTGACGTCTGAAGGGGCAAAGCCCGTCTCGTGTGCAAGTTGAACCCTCCAGACCCGTCAACTACAAGGGGCGGCGCTACCGAGCTGCGCCGCCCCTGCCGTTCTCCGCTACCGGGCCGTTCCAATGTCGCTCAACCCTTGGGGTTTCCGCCCTCGAGGTTCACGCCCCGGGATCGCCATCGCCATGCCGGTGCACGGCACGGCGCGCGCACCGCTCACCCACCATCAGCCTGCGGCCTCCGCGCACGCCTGCCCCGCCACCGAGGGGTACTTGTCCCTCGGGGTGTAGTGAGTGTGCAGCAGTCGATGTGACACTTCTCCCAGCGGCTCGCCCAGGAACTCGGCGTATATTTGTTTTATCGCCGGGTTCTCGTGGGACTTTCGGTAGGGCAGTCCCTTGTCGGCCTCGTACAAAGCGTTCCCGCGGATCAACCTAGTCTCCATGGTCGTTGGGATCGGCTGTCCGCCTCCTCCTACGCATCCGCCCGGACAACACATTATCTCTATGAAATGGTAGTTCGCCTTGCCCTGGCGCAGTAGGTCCAGGATCTTCTTGGCGTTTCCGAGGCCGTGCGCTACGGCGACCCTGACATCCAGGTCTCCCACCTTGACCTGCGCCTCTTTGATGCCCTCGAGCCCTCTGACCTCCTCAAAGTCGATCCTGGGAAGCTCGTTTCCGGTGGCGACTTCGTACACCGTTCGCAACGCCGCTTCCATCACGCCACCAGTCGCGCCGAAGATCGCGGCCGCTCCCGTGGAGATCCCCATCGGGTCATCGTGCTCCTCTTCAGGAAGGTCTTCGAAGCGGATGCCCGCCTCGCGCAGCATCCTCCCCAGCTCACGGCTAGTGAGCACGACGTCGACGTCCTTGTACCCTGAGTCGCGCATCTCAGGTCTGTCGGCCTCGTACTTCTTCGCGGTGCAAGGCATGAGCGACACTGAGAAGATATCCTTCGGGTCGATGCCGGCCTTGCGCGCGTAATACGTCTTGACGAGGGCTCCGAACATCTGTTGAGGCGACTTGCATGTGGATACGTGTTTGAGCAAGTCTGGGTAGAAGTGTTCCCCGAACTTGATCCACCCTGGGCTGCAAGAAGTTATGAGGGGAAGCACGCCGCCCTCCTTCAGCCTCTTGAGGAACTCGTTGCCCTCCTCGATGATCGTCAAGTCCGCCGTGAAATCCGTGTCCATCACGCGGTCGAACCCCAGCCTCCGGAGGGCGGCCACGAGTTTGCCCGTGATAATCCGCCCGGGCGGCAATCCCATTTCCTCGCCGATGCTGACTCGGGTCGCCGGGGCGGTCTGGACCACCACGTGCTTGTTTGGATCGGCGAGCGCCCGCCACACGCGTTCGGTGTCGTCCCTTTCCGCAATGGCGCCAACAGGGCACGCGTGGATGCACTGCCCGCACAAGGCGCACGCTACCTCGTCGAGCTCCCTCGCAAACACCGGCGTTACCTGCGTATCCACTCCTCGGCGCGACGGAAAGAGCACCCCGGCCGCCTGCACGTCGTGGCACATGGATACGCAACGGCGGCAGAGAATGCACTTGTCGGGCTCCCGGACTATCGCCGGAGTTGAGTGGTCTTCGGGAAGTCCGCGCAGCTTGCGTTCGAACCGTATCTCCCTCATCCCGAACCGCTCAGCGAGCGCCTGGAGCTCGCAATTGCGGTTTCTCACGCACTGGAGGCAATCTTGAGGGTGACGGGCGAGGAGAAGCTCGAGGTTCAGCTTCCTAGCCTGCCGGACCCTTGGCGTGTTGGTGTACACCACCATCCCATCCTGCACCGGAAAGGCGCACGCAGGCTGGAGCAGCTTCTGGCCCTCGATATCAACCACACATATTCGGCAGACGGCCTGCACTGCGAGATCTGGATGGTGGCACAGCGTGGGGATGTCCACGCCGAGCTTCTTAGCGGCGTCCAGGATGCTTGTGCCGGCATCCACTTCGACCTTCCGGCCGTCTATCGTCAGCACTGCCATAGGCGCATCACTCCTTCCGTCTCTCCTGCTCGAGCCTGGCGGGTTCATATCCCGCACGTCCCGGTGGGACAGAGCCTCTCGTGCACGTGCGCGTGGAACTCATCACGGAAGTACTTGAGCATGGTCTTGATAGGGACGGGCGCCGACTGACCCAGGCCGCACAAGGATGTTGCCTGCATCGCCGCGCCAAGTTCCTCGAGTAACTCGAGGTCGCCCGGCTGCCCGTCGCCCCGGGCGATCTTGTCGACGATCTCGTAGAGACGCGCGGTACCCTCCCGGCACGGCGTGCACTTGCCGCACGACTCGTGCTTGAAGAACTCCATGAAACACCTGGCGATGTCGACTATGCAGTGACTGTCGTCCATGATGAGGAGGGCGCCAGAGCCGAGCGCCGACCCGTGCTCAGGCAGGGTAAAGTAGTCCATCGGCACGTCCAGCAACTCCTTGGGGAGGCATCCCCCTGAAGTCCCGCCCGTCTGGGCCATCTTGAAGCCCCTGCCCCCTGGTATTCCCCCGCCTATCTCGAACACCACGCGGCGCAGCGTTATCCCCATGGGCACCTCGATGAGCCCCTTGTTCTTGATATCCCCGGTGAGAGTGAAGACTTTGGTTCCAGGGCACCTCTCGGTGCCGACTCGCCGGAACCATTCAGGCCCGTTCAAGAGAATGGGCGGGATGTTGGCGAGCGTCTCGACGTTATTGACCACAGTGGGCTTCCCGAACAAGCCCTCCGTCCCAGGATATGGCGGCTTCACTCTGGGCTCACCGCGCTTGCCTTCGATCGACTCTATGAGGGCGGTTTCCTCTCCGCACACATACGCCCCCGCGCCCTTCCTTATCTCAACATCAAATGAGAAGCCGGTGCCGAAAACGTTCTGTCCGAGGAGGCCAAGGGCCCTTGCCTGCTCTATGGCCTTCCCCAGCCTCTCGATGGAGAGCACGTACTCTCCTCTCACATACACGAAACCCTTGTCCGCTCCCACCGCATAGCCCGCTATGGCCATTCCCTCTAGTATGCTGTGGGGATCTCCCTCAAGGATCAGGCGGTCCTTGAAAGTGCCTGGTTCCCCCTCGTCGGCATTACACAGAATGTACTTTTGGTCGGCTCCGGCCTTCGCAGTGAAACTCCACTTCAGGCCCGTTGGAAACGCCGCGCCCCCTCTGCCGACGAGCCCAGACTTCTTCACAGCCTCGATGACGTCCGCGGGCTTCATCTCTGTGAGGCACCTCGCAAGTGCCCTGTAGCCGTCACGCGCGATGTACTCCTCGATGGATTCGGGATCTATCACTCCGCAGTTACGCAGGACTATCCGTTCTTGCACCCCGAGATATTTCGGTTCCTCGTACTTCACGACCCCCGCCTGCGGCGCCTCGCCAACAAGCCGTGCCACGACTCTCCCTTTCAGGAGGTGTTCCTCGACTATGTCGGGGACGTCGGAGACGCGGACCTTCTGATACAGCGTGCCCTCAGGATAGACGACGATCACGGGCCCTAAGTCGCAAGGCCCCAGGCAGCCGGTTTCGACCACCTTCACTTCCCTCTCAAGCCCTCGCCGCTGCACCTCGGCTACGAGCGCGTCGCGCACTCCCTTGCAGCCCTCGAGCACGCACGGGGTCCCTCCACAGACCAGGACGTGCGAACGGTAGAACTCCACGGGCGCAAACCTCCCTTCTTGGCGTAGGCGTCACTTGTACTCCTTCAGGATCAGCGGGACCCTTTCGGGAGTGAGGTTGCCGTAGACTGCCTCGTTGATCATGATGGCCGGCGCGACACCGCAAACCCCGAGGCAACTCGTGTACTCGAGCGTGAACCTGCCGTCGCTGGTTGTACCTCCCATCGGGATGCCAAGCTCCCTCTCGAGCGCCTCAACCACGGCTCGTGCCCCCCTCACGTGGCACGGAGCGTTCTCACAAACGCGCACTATGTACCTGCCTTTGGGTCTCGTTGAGAACAACGTGTAGAACGTCGCGACGCCGTACACCTTGGACACGGGGATGTCGAGTTCGGAAGCGATCTCTGTCATGGCTTTCTCTGAAACGTAACCTGCTTCTTTCTGAACATCGTGAAGGATCGACACGAGGGCGTCAGGTCTGCGAGAATACTTTGCCAGGATTTCGCTGACTCTGGTCGAGCAAATGCCCGGATCTCCCGCCGCTCGCTCCATGCTCTCTTCCCCCCTTTCCCCTAAGACGCGCTTCACGCGCTGGCTATGACCCACTCTCCTACAACCTGGCCGTTGACTATGTGGCTCGCCACAATCTGGCGCGCCCTCTCCTTGCTCACCTTCCCATAGGTCACCTTTGCGGCACCGGGCTTGATGACGTCCACGATGGGCTCTTGCTCGCACAGACCCACGCAGCCGGTTTGGGTGACCACGACGTCCTGGATGTTCCTCTTCGCGAGCTCATCTAGGATCGCGGAAAGCGTCTCCCTTGCCCCAGCGGCGATTCCGCACGTGCCCATTCCCACGACGATCCTCGTCGTCTCCCTGCCCTCCCTCAGCCTTGTCATGGCCTGAGCCTGTTTTCTGATTCGCTCCAGCTCCTCAACGGTCTTCATCGCAGACACCTCCTGAGCTTTCCCCTCTCGACGCTTTCTAGATCGAGCTCACAGTTGTTTCGCCGACTCCGCACATGCTTGGGGACTTTGCGCCTTACTTCACAATCCCCCTTTCAAGAACCCGCGCTAAACTTCCCACACCGCACTTATGATACCATCGCCCAGGCCAGCGGGCAATAGGCGTTCCGCGCTCCATATGCTATGCTCCACAGCGGTTCCAGAACGCCGAGGCGGTTTCCTCCTGGGCTCGTGTGGTCATTCTCTGCCCACGATCCGTGTGATCTCCGCCCGGAACCGTGCTGGGTTCACACGCCTGTCGTAAGTGTACACGAGGCTGTACGACGCGGCGAGCAGCGCCAGGCCGAAAATCACGCCTAACAGGGAGGCCGCGCCCGATCTCCCGGCCGACCGAGCGAGGACGGCGCCAAGGTATATGCCCGCCATCATGAAGAAGAGCGGGATCATGTACGCGATGAACGCCGCCCCCAACACTCTGGAGCTTTCGAGCTCGAGAGCCACCTCATCACCCGGGCGGGCGCCGATCGCATTCGTCGCTTCCACCACCATTCTGTCGGCGCGGCCCAGACCGCACGCCCCGCAGTGGCGGCACGCCTCATGGCGCGTGACTTCCACTTTGGCCAGCCCTCCGGACACCTCGATCACCCTACCGCGTTCTTCCACGAACAACCAGCCTCCGCAACGACCCCTCGCTCACCAGACTCACGCACGCTGGACCGGTTCCAGGCCCTGTCGGATAAGGTCCTTCACGACGCCCGCAAGGGCCGGGGTGGTCGGAGGGATGTCTCCCAGAGCCCTCCGAAACTCCTCCGAGTCGAAAGAGAACCATCTAGCCCCTCTCCTGTGAGTATACCTGAACCTCACTTCAGGATTGCACACGACGAGGAGCGCGAGCGTCCCCGCCATGTCGCCCAGGGGGGCTCTGTCGATGCTGTCAAGCCTGAACGTGGCTCGCACCTCCGTTCCGCGCCCCGGTTGCGACTTGATGGCTAGGTCGCCCCCGGCGGCTCTCGCGGCCTCGCGGAAAAGAGGAAGCCCGAGCCCTACCTTGCGGGAGGTCCGCGACGTGTAAAAGGGGTCCAGCACGACGCTTAGTATCTCCGGCGGAACGCCGACACCATCGTCAGAGACCTCTATCGAGAGAAGGCCTGACTCCTCATCCTCCGAGACCGTCACGTCTACCGTCTTCGCCCCCGCAGCAATGGAGTTTTGAACTATGTCCAGGACGTGCAAGGAAAGCTCCCGCACACCGCTGCCTCCCTGTCGGTCATTCCACCGGCCGCGCGGCCCGCCCTTCGACTCCCGCGAGCGCCAGCCTGATCTCATCCAAGGTCGGTCTGTCCAGCACAAACGCGGTATACCCGCGGATCTCCTCCAGCCTGTGGGCGTCAGAGGATACCACGATCGGAAACGCCGCAAGCTGGGGGAACATCTCCCTCGCACGCCGGGCTCCCAGCCTCGGAGAGACTTCCAGTGCATCGGGGCGGAGACCGGGAGGCACGAGGCCGAGGTTCCGGACGAGGCTGAAAGACGGTCTGTCCACGTGCGCGGGGACTACCAGCCCCCCGAGTTGCCGCACGCGCTCTCCCACATAGTCGATGGTCATACCCGTCGAAGCGAGGAGAAGCCTGGACAATCTCCCCGTCTGGTAACCTCGCGAGTCGAGTATGATCTGCTCCCCGAACCTCGCTTCATCGTTCTCCACGTCAGGAAGGCTCGCGTACACTTCCTCCTGCCAGCGAAAAAGGGCCCGCGGGTCATCGAACAGCGCAAGGACGTGGACGTCCTCCCGCGTCTGCACCTCCATCCCGCACAGCACCACCACCCCCGCCTTTGCGCCACTCTGGGCAACCGCGAGAGTGTTCTCCGCGGAGTTGTGGTCACAGATGCCGATGAGTCTCACTCCTCTTTCGGCGGCGGCCTCCACTATGGCAGGCGGGGACATCTCGGCCTCTGCGCAAGGGGACAAAGCGGTATGCACGTGAAGGTCCGCAAGGTACAACTCCAACGACACGGCCGCCCATCCCTCCCGCGCTCCGTGGGACACCCCTGCTCGCTCGTCAGAGCGGGCTAGGGCTTCTAGAGTCGGCCTCGTATCCCCGCCGCGTACAGGCGGCCCACGACCTCGAAGGCCGGCAGAGCAGTCTTGAGGAGTGGGATCCCCTCCTCTTCGGCTCTCCTTACTGCTTGGGGCTGACACTCGACCGCTCCCGCGACGATGATGGCCGCAAGCCCCACCAACGTCGCCACTGCGACTATGTTCTCGTGGGCTTGAACGGTCACCCAGATGTCACCGTCGCGGGCGTGCGCGATCACGTCGCTTAGCAGGTCCGACACGTACCCGCACCGTATCTCGGTGTCCAACCCGCCCGCGCCAGCCTCGACAGAGCACTCCAGCAAGTCAAGGACGTCCTGCACTGTCACGTCTTCCACTCACCCTTTGCCCACGTCCGCCTCGCGTTGGGCGCTCATGGCAGACGGGTTCTTCTTCGCGAGGTCGAAGAGTTGCTCCGCAAGTGCCTTCACCTGGTCTCGAAGCTTGAAGACGCAGTCGGTGTCAACTGCTAGACCCTGCACGATGTCCTCGGCGAGCGCCCTGCAGTGCGGCGATCCACACGACCCACAGTCGAGACCTGGCAGGTCCTTCACGACCCTCTCCATCATCTCTGCCTTGGAGATCGCCCTGGACACGTCGTGGTCGAGTCGGAACGCAGGAACTGCGGCGATGTCCTGGCGCATGTCGAAGTAGCCTTCGTAGGCGCGCCGCGCAAGGTCTTCCTCTTCCTCGGCTGTGAAAGCCTTCACACCCGCGAACTTCTTCGCCAGCCTTGCCAGATGCACGTGGGCGATGAAAGGATTGCGCACGGCGAGAGCCCCGCCTACGCAGCCACCGATGCACGCCTGAGCCTCAACGAAATCCACGTCGGTCAGCCTGCCCACCTCGATTTCCTCGAGCACACGGATAACGCTGTGGATGCCGTCGACCACCAAGTAGTTTTCCAGCCCGACAGCGGCGTTCTCCCCACCGGTCCCTCCCCAGCCGATTCCCGCCCCCGAAGATCTGCGCCTGGGCGGCGGCGCGGTCTGGCTCGCCAACCGGCGTGCTATCTCGCCGTACACGTCAGTCATGGAGACCACACCATCTACTGCGTTGAAGCCCCGGTTCGACGCCTCACGCACCCATGTCACCTTCGCCGGGCACGGGGTGATGAAGAACGTCCCGATTTCTTTCGGTTCGATTCCGAGTTCTCTCGTCTTGCTCTCTTTGGCGAGCTTACCCGCACACGCCATTGGGGAGTCAACGGGAATCAAGTGGTCTATGAGCGACGGAAACCTCACCTGTATGAGCCTCACTACGGCGGGACAAGCGGCAGAGATCATCGGTCGAGTCTCTCGGTGCCGCCGAAGGTACTCGCGGGTCACGAAGGTAGCAACGTCCGCTCCGCGCGCGACTTCGAACACGTCGTCGAAGCCCATGTCGACCAGGGCTGCGAGCACGCGGTCTGGGTCCACGTCCGGCCCGAACTGCGCATAGAGCGCGGGGGCGGGAAGCGCGATGGTATACCTGAATTCCCGTAGCCGCTCCAGCGAATCCGTGATGGCCGTCTTCGCGTGGTTATCGCAGGTCCTTATGCACTCCCCGCAATCGATGCACCGCTCCGCGTTGATTCTGGCCTTGCCCTGCCTCACCCTTATGGCTTCGGTAGGGCAGTTCTTTATGCATCGCGTGCATCCTCGGCATTTCTCTTCGATCAGGAGGACCGAGTGGAACAGGCCGGTCATGTCAGACTTCCTTTCGAGGGAAGGTTGATGATCATTCTGACGCTAGTGCCCCGCCCTACAGTGGACTCGATCCGGAATTCGTCGGAGTACCTCTTCATATTGGGCAAGCCCAGTCCGGCTCCGAACCCCATCTCCCGAACGTGCTCCGGTGCTGTGGAGTATCCCTCCTGCATCGCAAGGTGTATGTCTGGAATACCAGGACCCTCATCGTCCGCCGCGATCTCGATCCGCTCGGGAGAGATCTCAACGGTGAGGACTCCACGGAACGCGTGGATGACTATGTTCATCTCGGCTTCGTACGCCACGATCGCGGCCCTGCGAGCGGTCTCCGCGTCGACGCCAACTTGCCGCAATGTTCGCTTGAGCTTCGCCGCAGCCTCCCCCGCCGCTTGAAAGTCCCCGCCTGCGACCTTGCACTCCATGCGCATCGCGCTAGCCACCACCCGCAACGCGCGTCCTGGCGTCCTCGCACCCGGCTCTGGCGGTGGCGCTCGCACCCGCGCCCCCGCCGGCAGCGGGGGCACTCGCTCGAGAGTCCTGGCCGTCGTGAGAGTCTGCGACTCCCTCTCCACTGCTTTCCGCCCCGACGCCGGGCGTTCCATGGTCTTCAGCTCTCGGCCATGCGCACTTCCCGCGCAGGCCAGCCTCGAACAGAAGGCCGGCGGATTCGTACAGAGGGTACGACGTGCATAGAATGGGGATGCCGGCCTCCGCCGCCATGGCCACGATCTCTGCCGTGGGCCTCTTCCCGCGCACAAAGACGATGCCCGAGAGATCCATCATCTCGGCCGCACGTATTATCTGAGACGTGACAAGCCCCGTGAGAACGAGCATCCTTGCCTTCGTGAAGGCCAGCAGGTCGCTGATGAGGTCACATCCGCACGCACCTTCGATCTCCTCGTCGAGCTTGTCCTCTCCTGTAAGAACCGTAGCATCGAGAACCCTCATGACATCGCGCAGCCGCAATCTTCATCATTCCTTCCCGTCATCACCGCAGCACTGTCAAGCCGCCGCAGACGCAAGTCGTTACAGACGCTGTCCTTGGAACGCCTGCCTAATGGATCACTACCACGGAATAGCCTCTCTCCTCGATTTCGTCGGCAAGTCGCTCCGCGTTGGCTCTGTCCGCGAAAGCCCCCACTTGGACCCTGTAAGGCGCGCCCCCGGTCACGAACCCAGGGTACCCTGCTTTGCCGAGCTCTCGAGCTAGGGCTTCGGCTCCAGTCCTGTCGTCAAACTCGCCGACCTGGACCCGGTACAGCGTCTGGCCACCGGACGCTGCCGGCACCTGGGCCACCGGCGTCGACCCTTCGGTCCCGGTCATACCGGTTCCGCCAGCCTGAGATGGTGCCGCTTCGGGCGCGGCCGCTCCCGCCTGACCGGATGGTGTCGATCCGGCGTCGCCCAGAGACCCTGCGGGAGAGATCTGGTCTGTCTCCTGAGCGACCTCGTTGCCAGCGGACCCGGGACCGGACGTGAGAAGGCCGAAAGCGTACTTGCCCATGAGAACGCCGAGCCCGATGGCGAACGCCGCCATCACCGCGAGCATCAGCACCATGGACAGGCTCTGACCTACCCTTCCCCTTCTCTCAGGCATCATGGATACCCCCCTCAGTCTTCTGATACTATACTACTCCCAGGTGCGAGCACATTCCTCCCGTGTGCGGCCACACTCTGAATCGCGCGCCCATGGCGGGCGCATGTGCAGCTCGATCGGCACCACCCGCGTGTTGCGAATACCACCGTCCAACTTCGCGAGAACGTCGGGGGTCGCGCACGCGAACACCACGGGGAGGTTGCGCCTTGCGGCTAGCTCGTGCGCGAGTCGGGTACCCCGCAGCACGTCGCGCGGGGTGGTCTCGTCCCCCATGTGCGTGTTGCTCACGATCCCGGTGAAAGTCAGCCCGGAGGCCTCCTCAATCGACTCCAGCATGTCTTCGGCACCCTCAACGTCCCTTGTGAAAGGCCGGTTGGCATTGACCACGAAGAACATGTCGTAACCCGCCCCCTCGAAGTGGGCGGAGTACCTCGCCAACGCCCTCGCTCCGACGGGGTCTCCGCCCACATCGAAGACTATTGTCGCGGTCTCGTCGTGGAAAGCCCGAAGAATCGCCGGAGCCAGGGCCGGCAGGTCCGCCGCCTCGAACCCGGGAGCAGACGATATTACCTCCACGCCCCGGCTTTCCATCTCTCGGGCAGCTTCGCGCGACCTGAAGTAGGGATTCACAATGTCCAAATCGACCACGACCACGCGGGCGCCGTCCCGCCGCTTCAAGCTGGCGAAGTTGAGGGAGACTTCCGTCTTGCCCGATCCATAGGCGCCGGTGAAGACCACTATCCTTCGTGTCATGGGGAGGGTGCCCGCAATTGACAGGAGGTGATTTCTCACCTCGCCCACCAAGTACAGAGACCCGCACACGAGGAGCACACCGTCATGCCCCGCGCACTTCAGCCCTTCGTCCACTGCTTCCACTGCGTTCTCCCTCACCAGACCCGGGCAACCCGCGCGCAGCGCAAGTGAGACTATGGAGCGCGGATCGACGGCTCCCAAACGCGATGACGAGGCGGTCGTCGCTATCACCTGCGACGCGAAACCCGCCACCTCGCGCACCATGTCCTCCACCTGTTTGTCCCTGGAGATCCCGACGACCGCTGTGACCCGCCGCCCTCCAGTTACCTCCGGAACAGCCAGGGCGAGCCTTCTCACACCATCCAGGTTGTGAGCGCCGTCGACCATCACCAGAGGGCGTCTCTGAAGCACCTCCAGCCGCCCGGGCCACTCGACAAGCTTGAATCCTCGCTTCACGGCCTCCCGAGTCAGATGGACTCCGATACCGCCAAGGACCTGCGCGACCCCTACGACGCATGCGGCGTTCTCCACCTGGTGCTGGCCAAGGAGCGGGATCTCGAACTCTCCGAAATCGCGACCGCGTACCCACGCGCGAAATCTTTGCCCCTCCTCGTTGCAGGAGGTGCGCTCGCAGTGAACGTCTTCGCCCACGACTAGGGCGGGGGCGGCCCTCTCAGCGGCCGCTCGCTTTATCACCTCGAGCGCCGGGGGGTGCTGCACCCCGACTACCACGGGCACTCCCCGCTTGATGATGCCCGCTTTCTCGCCGGCGATCTCTTCTATCGTGCCGCCGAGTCTTTCGCGGTGATCCAAGTCAACGTGAGTGATGACGGACACGAGCGGCGTAATGACGTTCGTGGCGTCCAGCCTGCCGCCCAGACCCACCTCTATCACGGCGTAGTCCACGCGCTCTTCCGCAAAATACAGGAATGCCATGACTGTGCCCATTTCGAATTCGGTCGGCGCGCCCAATGACGACTGTGAGGCCATCCTCTCGAAATGGGGCCGCAGTGTGGTGACGAGTTCCGCCAGGCGCCTCCTCGGCATGGGCCTGCCGTCAACTCGTATGCGCTCGGTGTACGACGATAGGTGGGGAGACGTGTACAGCCCAACGCGGAACCCCGCGGCGCGAAGCACTGAAGCCGTCATGGCCGCGACCGAACCCTTGCCGTTGGTTCCCGCCACGTGGACGGCCTTCAGCTTGAGATGGGGCAAGCCTGTGGCATCGAGTAAGGCGAGAGTCCGGTCGAGGCCGAGGCTTACTCCGAACTTCCCCAGGTTGTGCAGGAATGTGATGGCCTCTTCGTACTCCATTAAGGCTTTCTTCGCTATAGCTGAGCGTTTTCCTTCCCCGATCGACATTCGGGAGCGAGCGGGCACCCGTCGCACTTGGGCCTTTGCGGCCTGCATCGGCGCCGTCCGTGAGAGATCATGTTGACGTGCATGGAGTACACGAGTTCCGGAGGGATCCGTGCCCCCAGGACTTCATGAGCAGATTCCGCTCCACACCTTGCGTGCACCAACCCGAGGCGCTTCGCCACCCGCAGAACGTGCGTGTCCACGGGGAACACGGGAAGACCGCACCCAAAGAGTAGAGTGCAGGCACAGGTCTTGGGGCCGACGCCTTCGAAAGACAGGAGGTATTCCCTGGCCGCCTCCACACCGAGTCCCGCGAGGAAGTCTAGGGATAGACGCCCCCTCTCGCGATGCAGGCGCTCCAGTATCCGTTTTATCCTGGCCGCCTTGACCCGGGCAAGGCCACCTTCCCTTATGGCCTCAGCGACCTCGTCCACATCGGCCTTCCTCACGCACTCCCACGAGGGAAACCTTTCCTTCAGCCTTCGAAACGCCCTCTCGGAGTTGACGTCGGACGTATTCTGGGAAAGCACAGTCGCCAGGAGGGTGTCCAAGGGGTCCTCCCTTCTTGGGCGAGGACCCCCGTACGCCTCCTCTAGAAGCGCCGCGATTCGCCGCACTCGACTGTCGAGGTCGTCGTGACTTGTGGTGTCCAATCTCACGCCTCCGCTGATCAGACTCTCGCGGTCGCCGTCAGGCCCTTAGGTCCTGAAGAAGGGCCGCGAGACGCTCCCGCTTTTCGGCGTACTCCCCCCGCCGCGCCCTCTCTCGATCGATGACCTCCTCTGAGGCCTTCTCCAAGAACCCCGGGTTCGAGAGCTTGCGCTCCGCTGCCTCCAGCGCCGCCTCGGCCGCCCTCATGTCCCTTTCCAGGCGCCGAATCTCCGACTCCAAGTCGATAATGCCCCCAAGCGGCACGTATACTTCGACCCCGGCCACAACCGCGTGGGCCGCCTTCTCCGGCTTGTGTTCAAGCTCCTTCTCAACTCTCAGCCTCTCCAGACCGGCTAAGCGCATCACGAGGTCCCGGCCCGTCTGCAGGGCTTGCGCCGTCCTGCCCTCCGCCACCGCGACCGCGGCGACCTTCTTCTGAGCGGGCACGTTCATTTCGGACCTTATACTGCGGATGGCTCTCGTTACGCTCATGATGGTGACCATTTCCGCCTCCGCGTCAGGATCGTCCAACCTTTCTTCGAACGTTGGCCAAGCCGATACCATGACGCTGCCGGACGTCCCGGGCAGCCTCCGCCAAATCCCCTCTGTAATGAACGGCATGAATGGGTGAAGCAACCGAAGAACCTTCCCCAACGTCTCCCAGAGCACGAACCTCGCGGTCGAGCGGGCCAGGTCGTCGCTTCCGTACAGACGCGCCTTGGAGATCTCGATGTACCAGTCGCAGAATTCATCCCACGTGAAGTCGTACAACGCCCGTGCGGCCTCACCGACCTCGTACGAGCGGAGGTGCGAGTCCACCTCTTGCGCCACCCTGTTCACTCTGCTGCGAATCCACCTGTCAGCAGGAAGCAAGCGCAAGGCCCTCTCGTCGACATTCGCCGGATCGAAGTCGCCCAAGTTCATCAGGACGAACCTGGCAGCGTTCCATAGCTTGTTCGCGAAGTTCCGGCTGGCCTCGAGACGCTCCTCGCGGAACCGCATGTCATTCCCAGGGGTGTTCCCGCTGACAAGGGTGAATCTCAGCACGTCCGCGCCGCACCTGTCCACGACCTCCAGAGGATCTACTCCGGTGCCTAGAGACTTGCTCATCTTCTTCCCGCTCGCTGCCCTCACGAGCCCATGGATGAACACGTCGCGGAACGGAACGTTCCCCATGAACTCGAGACCCATGAAAATCATCCTGGCGACCCAGAAGAAGATGATGTCGTACGCCGTGACAAGCACCGAGGTTGGATAGAGGTGCCGAAGTTCAGGTGTAGCCTCCGGCCATCCCATGGTCGAGAACGGCCACAACGCCGACGAGAACCACGTGTCGAGCACGTCGGGGTCCTGCTCGAGCGAAGTGCTGCCGCATTTCGGGCACCTCGTGAGGTCTTCCGCGGAGGCGCTGGCCTCGCCGCACTCTCCGCAGTACCACACGGGGATCCTGTGCCCCCACCAAAGCTGCCTCGAGATGCACCAGTCATGGACGTTCTCCATCCAGTTGAGATAGACCTTTGCGAAGCGTTCCGGGACGAACCTCAACCGACCGTCCCTGACCGCCTCGAGCGCCGGACCAGCAAGAGGCTTCATCTTCACGAACCACTGCCGCGATATCATCGGCTCGACCACGGAGTTGCACCTCTGACAATGGCCCACCGCATAGTCGTGCGGCTCTACCTTTTCGAGGAGTCCCAGGCAAGCTAGTTCCTCGACCACTTTGCCGCGGCAGTCGTACCTATCGAGCCCCTCGTACTTGCCGGCCTCTTTCGTCATCCGTCCGTCTTCACCTATGACTTTCACGGCGGGAAGACCGTGTCTCAAGCCTATCTCGAAATCGTTCGGGTCATGGGCCGGCGTGACTTTCACCGCGCCCGTTCCGAACTCAGGATCCGCGTGGTCGTCAGCGATGATCGGAATCTCGCGCCCCATTATCGGGAGCACGACCTTGGCGCCGATGAGCCGCGCGTACCTGGGGTCGCGGGGGTTCACCGCGACAGCCGTGTCCCCGAGCATCGTCTCAGGGCGAGTAGTGGCTACAGTGACATGGCCGTCCCCTCCCGATGGTTTCGTCAGGGGATACTTGATGTAGTACAGGGTCCCTTTGCTGTCCTCGTGTTCGACCTCGAGATCGGAGAGGGACGTGCGGCACCTCGGGCACCAGTTGATGATGTACGTGCCTCTGTATATGAGCCCCTTCTCGTACAGCCGTACGAACACCTGGCGGACGGCGCGCGACAGCCCCTCGTCCATGGTGAACCTTTCGCGCTCCCAATCACACGACGCGCCAAGCCTCTGGAGCTGGCTTCGAATGGTGCCGCCGTACTTCTCTTTCCATTGCCACACTCTGCGAACGAACTCTTCCCTTCCGAGGTCGTGGCGTGAGAGCCCCTCTTTAGCCAAAGCGGCCTCCACCTTCACCTGGGTGGCGATACCCGCGTGGTCGGTGCCGGGGATCCATACAGTGTTGTCTCCCATCATCCGGTGCCAGCGCACCAGGATGTCCTGAAGCGTGTTGTCAAGGGCGTGCCCGATGTGGAGAGATCCCGTGACGTTGGGAGGAGGGATCACGATGCAAAACGGTTTCCGCGACGGATCAACCTCCTGATGAAAGTACCCGCGGCGCAACCACTCCGCGTAGATCTCCTGTTCCATGTCGAGGGGATCGTATCTCGGCGCAAGCCTCCCTGCGTCCGCTGTGGTGGGGTCCGGTTTGCTCTGAGCCCTTGCCATTCCGCCCGCAGCGACCCCGTCGTCGTCACCGTTCCGTCGATCTAGGTCCTCCTCGGCAACGGCCAATGACTGAAGCCGCCGCTTCCTCCTTTCCTTGCCTTTCGCTCGTCATACCACGTCCGACTGAACTGCCCGCTGCCTACGGCCCGCCGGTTCACCGGCCTCGACCAGAGCCCTCGTCAGACCGGCTCCCGTGGGGGTCCCCGTGAGGAACAACCCCGCGCGCTCCGCGACGCCTCACGACGCCTCTAGACAACGCGAGCCCCTTTCGCCTCCACAAGGGCGAAAGGGGCAACTTCCGCGGTACCACCTTGCTTCCCGCACCCTCCATTAGCCTCGGCAACCACGGTCGCACTCACCTATGGCCGCAGGCAAGGAACATGCGGGCTCTCAATAGCTCTAACGGGCTGTCCGTCGAGGCTCATATGCGCCTGGCCCTTTGGCTCGCGAGCCAGGATCACCTGGCAAGCTCCACTAAGAGCCGTGAGGCAGCCGCGATCAGACCTCGATGCTCCGGAGCGACGTTCGAGCGGTCACATCCCAGGAAGCCTTGCAGCCGATGAGCCTCCCTCTCTATGGGCGGTCCCGCCCTACTCCTCTCCATCAACGCGCGTCTCTTGTGTTATCTTGTGTGTCTGTATCATACAACTCGCGCCGTGCTTCGTCAAGGCCCGGCGATCACTGCCTTGCGCCATCTCTCCGCGCCCACGCTGCGCATGTCACAGTGATCCTTGGACAATCACCCCTTCATATGGCTCACGATCTCCCAATACATCCGCAGGCGCGCCCTGAAGCCCTCCAGTCTGCCGCGCTTCTCTTCTTTCATCACTTGCGACACACCGCGCAATGTTACGCGCTTGACCTTCGCTCCCAGCGAAGCAAGATGCCTGTTCAGAAGCACCTCCACACCGAATCGGGCATCCTCCATCCGAAGCTCGCGAATGAGTGCCGCTTTCACGGCTCGCTGGCCGGAGAGTCCCGGAGTCAGCCTCTGCGCGAGGGTCGTGCACCTCCGGCCGCCCGCGAACACGCCTAACGTGGCGTCAGCCTCGCCGCAAACGACCGGGCGAACGAGCTCATCGACGTGTTCCGCCGTGAGCCCCGTGAGATCCGCGTCTATGAACGCCACGATCTCGGCGTCCGTCGTGGCGAGGCCGGCCTTCATGGCCGCACCCTTCCCCATGTTCGCGTCCAGCTCGACCACGCGGACCCCAAGCGAAAGAGCCGCCTCGGCGGTGCCGTCCGTTGACCCGTCGCTGACGACTATGACCTCCGATACCAACCTGGCTTTCTGCACTGCGGATATGACTCGGCCGAGGCGGGCAGCCTCGTTATAGGCGGGCACTATCACCGCGACC
The DNA here is from genome assembly GCA_024653485.1 of Bacillota bacterium. Taxonomy (NCBI): domain Bacteria; kingdom Bacillati; phylum Bacillota; species Bacillota bacterium. The sequence goes on from JANLFY010000003.1 coordinate 179,593, forward strand.
CTTGTCGGGACGCACGTCGCGCGACGTCCGTCGTCCATCTCTAGCCACGCCCTCCCGCTTCTCCGGAATTCAGCCGCGCTGCCTCTCTTATCTCTCGCACCAACCTGGGCACGATCTCCTCCTTCGGAACCCTTCCGGCGGGCCTACCGTGCGTGAAAAGCAGGGCCGCGCTCACGCCAAGCGCCACTCCTATGTCCGCGTCGCGCGCCTCACCGGGGCCGTTGACCTCGCAGCCCATGACCGCCACTTTGAGAGGAGCGTCTATCCCTGAGACCGCCCGCTCCACCTCACGGACGATGCCAAAGAGATCGCCTCGGCACCGACCGCATGTCGGGCAGGACACGAGTTCCACGCCGAACCGCCTCACACCGATTGAGGAGAGGATGTCCCTCGCGACTCGCACCTCGTCTTCGGGATCCGCAGTGAGCGACACCCGTATGGTATCGCCGATCCCTTCCAGCAGCAACGCACCAATGGCGATGGCGCTCTTCACGGTGCCGGTCCGAGGGCCGCCCGCCTCGGTGAGGCCCACATGAAGCGGGTAATCCGTCTCTTGCGAAACACGCTCGTACGCTCGGATCGTCGTGATCACGTCTGATGCCTTTATCGATATGACGATGTCCGCGAAGCCCTCGTCCTCAAGCAAGCGGCAGCTCCTCCTCGCGCTCTCCACCAGCGCCTCCTCGCAAGGTCCCCCGTACTTCGTGAGCAGGTCCTTCTCCAGAGACCCGGCGTTTACGCCGACTCTTATAGGCACCCCCCTCTCCTTCGCCGCCCGGGCCACCTCTCGCACTCTCGATACGTCCCCTATGTTGCCCGGGTTTATGCGAAGCTTGTCCGCTCCCGCCTCCACCGCGGCAAGGGCGAGTCTATAGTCGAAGTGGACGTCAGCGACCAAAGGCAGGGGCGACCGCCGCTTTATTTCGGCGAACGCCGCTGCAGCAGCGGGGTCGGGAATGGCGCACCGCGCTATCTCGCAACCGGCTTGCGCGAGCCTCTCCAGCTGGCTCACAGTGCCAGCCACGTCACGCGTATCGGTCTTCGTCATGGACTGAACCACCACAGGTGCGCTCCCGCCGATCGGAACGCCCCCGACCATGACCGTCCGGGTCCTACGCCTGTTGATCATCTGTCACTACGCTCCCTGCCGCCACAAAGTGCCGCCCGCTCCTCTTGCCCATGATCTTGCCCATGATCGCCCGATAACTGCCGGTGACGTTACGACAAGTCTCGAGAGTCGGCGACGAAGCCGTACCGACCTCCCGCAGAGCCCGCAGAGAAAGGGAGGGCTACCCCAGCAGTCCCCCCAACCGAGCTATGTCGGAAAACGTCGCGAACGCGATGAGGAGCGCGAGGATGGCGATCCCAACCATCCGAGCGAAGGCCTCCTGCTCTTCATTGAGAGGGCGTCTCCGCAAAGCCTCTATGCTCAGCAAGACGATCCATCCACCGTCCAGGACAGGGATGGGCAGAAGGTTGAGCAGCCCCAAATTGACATTGAGGAGCGCCGCAAGATAGAGAAGGTTCACCATACCCAGACGCGCCGTCTGGCCGACGGTCTGGGCAATACCGATGGGCCCCGCCACCTCCGGCCTCACCTTGCCCGTCACCATCCGCCCGAGCGTGACCAGGAGATTCCTCGCAACGTCCACCGTGAACGTCGCGCCTGTGCCAAGCGCCCTCAACACCCCGGAGCGTTGCCATGGTTCGGACAGCAACACCCCTATCACGCCGCGGCCGGTCTCCGGGTCCCGCACCGGCGTCACCCGAAATGACTGCCTCGTTCCGTCGCGGTCGACCGTCACCGCAATGGCCCTCCCGGAACTCGCCGATATGGCCTCCCTCACCTCCGCCACCGTCTCGGTGGCGGCCCGTCCGACGGCAACCACTCTGTCCCCGGCCCGCAGCCCAGCGGCTTCGGCCGGCGTTCCGGGGTACACTTCCGATACGACCACCGTGGGGACCCCCGCCGCGACGAACACGACGCAGAAGAACACGAACGCCATCACGAAGTTCATGAAGGGCCCCGCAAGGATCGTCGCTATCCTCCACGCGACGTGCTTCGCCCTGAAGCTGCGAGGGTCGCTCGAATCGACTGCGTCCCTAGGATCCTCCGGGCGGTCGAGGCCCGCAAACTTCACAAACGCTCCGAGGGGGAGCGCTCTGATGGAGTACACCGTCTCACCGCGCCTCCGGCGCCATACCCTGGGCCCAAAGCCCAGGGCAAACTCATATACCCTCACTCCAGCCGCCTTGCCCACCACGAAGTGTCCCAGCTCGTGTGAAAGGGCGAACGTCGCGAAGACGAAGCCGAATGCCAAGACCGTGACAACAACGCTCTGAACCACTAACGGGTCCTCCTCATTTCGATGTCCGCCGCTCGCCGGGCGACATGCTCCCTCGCCCAGCCGTCCGCCTCGAGGACGTCGGACGGTGTCAGTGGATCCACCGGGTCGTGGCTCGCCATGGCGTCTTCGGTCAGTGCGGCAATGTCAGGCAAACGGATCCTGCCCTCGAGGAACATCTTGACCGCCTCCTCGTTCGCCGCACTCAGGACACATGGCGTCGTCCCCCCTGCCCGAAGCGCCTCATAGCCCAGGCGCAGCGCCGGGAACCTGACCAAGTCGGGGGGCTCGAAAGTCAGAGCTCCGAGGCGGGACACGTCGAGAGCCTTCACGGGTGCCGCCACTCGCGACGGGTACGTGAGGGCATATTGGATCGGAATCCTCATGTCGGTCGGTCCGAGCTGGGCAATGATGGAACCGTCAACGAGCTCCACCATGGAATGGATGACGCTCTGAGGGTGAACCACGACGTCTATCCGATCGGGATCGACATCGAAGAGCCACCTGGCCTCGATTACCTCTAGAGCTTTGTTCATGAGGGTGGCGGAGTCTATGGTTATCTTGGCGCCCATGCACCATGTAGGGTGACGCAGCGCCTGCTCCGGCCGTACCTTTTCCAGGTCGCTCGCGTCCAGTGTGCGCAGGGGACCGCCCGAGGCAGTGAGGACGAGCCTCTTCACCTCCGACTTGTCGCGCCCGGCCAAACACTGGAACAACGCCGAGTGCTCGCTGTCCACCGGGATCACGGTGGCCCCGCGTCTCGAGGCCTCTTCCATGACGAGTCTTCCCGCCGCCACGAGCGTCTCCTTGTTCGCGAGGGCTACGGTCTTGCCCAGGCAGATCGCTGCGTAAGTGGGTAAGAAGCCTGCTATCCCTACTGCTGCCGACAGCACCACATCAGCGTCGGGATGCGCCGCAACGCGCTCCGCTGCGCTGGAGCCCGACACGACTTCAACGCGAGGCTGCAAGTCGCTGATCCGCCCGCGCAGTTCCCGCGCGGCGACCTCGTCCGCAACCCCTACGATCGACGGCGCCCACCGCCTTATCTGCGCCTCCAACACATCGATATTCCGCCCGGCTGCGAGGCCGACCACCCTGACGCTGTCGCCAAGCCAGCCAGCCACCTCGAGAGCCTGAGTGCCGATGGATCCGGTGGAACCCAGGACCGCGATACCTCTGCGCAATTAGGCCACTCCCCTCGCGCGTCCGCCAGGAGCATGCGCTTGCGGCCAGCCATTGCTCGGCGTCACGCAGCACCACGGAGTCCTCTTGCTGTGTTCGCCCCACCGCCGTATCGTATCATTCCCTCGGCGTGACAGGGAGCAATCCTCCGCGCGCAATGGCCCTGATCATTATCACGAAGACAGGGCCTATCACTATCCCGCCCGCCCCGAAGAGCCGCATCCCCACATACACGGCGACGAGGATCGCCAGGGGATGCACTCCGACGTTGGCCCCGACCACTCTGGGCTCTGCTCCCTTTCTCAGCACGAACTGAACAGCCATCAATGCTCCGATGACCACCGCCTCGAAGAGCTGCTTCTTCAGCGCGTAGTAAACGATCATCGGCACGTATAGAGTACCCGGTCCTACCACGGGGATGAGGTCGAGGATGCCGCACACGATCCCTAGGACCCACGCGTACCCGACGCCGGCAACGGCGAACCCGATCACGCTCACTACCGTCGTGATGAGAATCAGGATCAGTTGCGCTCTGATGAACCCCAACACAGCAGAGACCATTTCCGCCCTCATCGCTTTTGCCCTCTCCCTCCACTTGGGGGGAGCAAGGGTCACGACGAACTCGGATATCTCCTTCTTGTCACGGCTCATGAAGAACGCCGCGAAAAAGCTTATGAAAAGAACGAGCCCTACGCCCGGCAAGGCCGTTACCATCCCGGTGACCTTCGCGAGGATGCTTTCGATGGCGAGGTACAGCCTGTACTGGTTGTTCCTTATCGCGTCGATGACAGGCGCTGGAAGTTCACGGTAGACCCTCTCCACGTCTCGCACGATTCTGGAGAGCATTTCCTCAAAGCTGATGTTGAGCATAGGCAAGGCACGTGAAAGCGCCTGTATCTCCAGGTATATCCTGGATACTCCCACGACGACTCCGAGTCCTACGACGATCAAGAGCAGACACAGCACGATGAGAACCGCTCCGCCCCTCGACAACCTGGTCCGCCTCACGAGGAACTCGACCGGGGGATCTATCACGGCCGCAATGACGAATGCGATAATGAAGGGCACGAAGTACGTCAACACGTACTTGACCACGAGGAAACAGCCGACAAGGACGGCAGCCCATGCCAGGAAATGCTTCCACGTCGCCGAAAGTCGCTGCAATCCAGACCACCTCGTGTCTAGTGCATTGCCACAGGATGGGGCCGGACTTGCCCCACGTCCCGGTGATCCTCTGCGAGGAACTGCGAGGAACGCCCGTGGCACATTCAGGATCGCGGTTTCAGGCAAGGAACAGGATCGCGTAGTAGTACGCCACGGGAACGGCGAACAACAAGCTGTCGACCCTGTCGAGCACGCCGCCGTGTCCGGGGAGGAACATCCCGGAATCCTTGACGTTGGCGTTCCGCTTCATGGCGGACTCGGCCAGGTCGCCGGCCTGCCCCGCCACTCCGATCGCAAGAGAAGCGGCCACCGCGTGAGCAAGAGGAATGCCCGGCCACCAACCCAAGGCCGCTCCGACCAGTCTGGCTCCCACACCGACACAGAGACCGGCGACAAGGCCCGCCAATGCGCCTTCCACGCTCTTCTTCGGGCTTACCTCCGCCATGAGCTTGTGCCTACCCAGGGCAGTGCCGAGGAAATAGGCACCGATATCATTCGCCCACACTGTGACCAGAAGCGTCACCACATGTCCCAGACCGGCGTCCTTGCCACCGAGCCCCCTCAGGAGCTGAAGCAGGCAGATGGTCCACCCCACGTAAGCGCCACCAAACACCGTGACAGCTGGGTTGGCGATGGCTGATTCCCTGCCGAGCTTGAGCGTTTGAAAGACCAGGCTCACTAGGGTCATGCTCGCCAGGATGGCGCCTACCGCGGAGCTCGAGCCGGCGTACCCCGAGACGGCAAACGATACGACGCCCAATACTCCAATGATCGGGGTCGGCCGCAGCCCCGCTCCCTTTGCCAGGCTGTAGAATTCCAGAACAGCCCCGACTCCAACGCACGCGACAACTACAGCAAGATATGGCCCTCCCACCGCGACGACAGCCAGCGTAACCGGGGCCGCAACGAGCGCGCTCACGACCCTGTCCCGCACCTTCCGGACCTCCTTCCCACAGTGCCCGATCCGGCATGCTCCGGAAGAGAGCAAGATCAAATCCCGCCGAATCTTCGGACTCTCCTTCGGTACTCCTGAAGCGCCCGCTCCAGCTCGCGGCGGGTGAAATCAGGCCACAACACCGGGGTAACGTACAGCTCGGTGTACGCAATCTGCCACAGTAGGAAATTGGATATCCTCATCTCCCCGCCAGTCCGGATGAGGAGATCTGGATCTGGAACCCCCGCCGTGTACAGGCGGGCCGCCAGAACGCCAGCATCCATGTCTTGCGGTCCCAGCTCTCCCTTGACCACCGCCTCGGCCACCTGTCTGGCCGCTCTCACTATTTCGTCGCGACCGCCGTAGTTGATGGCAAGATTGACCAGGATACCCCGATTCCCCGCGGTGGCCTTCTCCACACGGTTCACGGCTTCAAGTACAGCATGAGGTAGGCCATCCCGAGCGCCGATCACGCGAATCCGCGCTCCGAAGTCGACGAGAGGGTTCAGCCTCTTGTCGAACATCTCCACGAGCAAATCCATTAGACCGTTCACTTCATCGGAAGGGCGCCTCCAGTTCTCCGTCGAGAAGACGTACAGCGTCACCACTTCGATGCCCATCTCTGAAGCGGCCCTCACTATGTCCTCAGCACGGTCGGCACCGACTCGGTGTCCCGCAAGCCGTGGGAGACCTCGTCTCGTAGCCCACCTGCCGTTGCCGTCCATGATTATCGCCACATGGCGCGGCAATCTCTTCTCGTCCACGGGCGGCTGTTCGCCTGATTCCCTGGGCGCCTCCGGTGACCATGACCTCCCCATCGCCCTCGCGAGAAGCCACACGGGCCCCGCGAGCGTCGCCAACCCCTTCGGGAGTCGCGCCACAAGCTTTCCTCCCATTCAAAAGCTCAAGGGGAGCGCGCGACCTTGCGGCGACCCCCCTTGACCATGCACTCAGCCCCTATTCCTCTTCCACTATCGCGCCCGAGGAGCATTCCTCAGCACACATGCCGCAGTCGGTGCAGACCTCGGGGTCAATCACAAACTTGTCCTCTCCCTCGCTGATCGCCTCAAAGGGGCACACTTCCGCGCACGAACCGCACTTGGTGCAGTCGTCAGTGATCACGTGAGGCATCACGGCCACCTCCCTTCACACTTCCATTATCTCGGCCTCCTTGGCCTCCAGGAGAGCGTCTATCTCAGCGATGAATCTGTCGGTGAGCTTCTGGACTTCCTCCTGTCCTTTCTTGAGGTCGTCCTCGGTTATCTCCTTGCCCTTTTGTTTTGCACGCAGGGCATCGATCGCATCACGCCTCGCGTTCCGTATCGCGACCCTCATCTCTTCCGCGACCTTCTTCGCGACCTTCACTAGGTCCCTCCGCCTCTCCTCCGTGAGCGCCGGAATGGTTATGCGGAGGACAGACCCGTCGCTCACCGGCGTGAGAGCGAGGTCCGACTTCAGGATCGCCCGCTCGATGTTGGGAAGCACCTTGCGATCCCATGGCTGGATGACAAGCAGCCTGGCCTCAGGCACAGAGATGCTGGCAAGCTGGTTTACAGGGTACACATCACCGTAGGCTTCGACCGTCACCCTGTCCAGCAGGGCCGGATTCGCTCTCCCAGTCCGGATCTGCGCGAATTCCCGCCTCGTTGCCTCTACTATCTCCTTCATTCTCTGTTCGGCCTTGGCACGTTCATCATCTGGCATGCTCTTCACCCCCGACTTGAGTGCCTATCGCCTCACCGAGCACTGCTCTCTTGACGTTCCCTTTCTTCGTCAGGTTGAACACGACTATGGGGATACCGTTGTCCATGCAGAGCGAGGCGGCGGTGGAATCCATCACTCCAAGCCCACGGTTTATGACGTCCCTGTATGTGACGTGCGTGAACCGTACGGCGGATGGATTCGAGCGAGGATCAGAGTCGTACACCCCGTCCACCCGCTTCGCCATGAGTATTACATCGGCCTCGATCTCGGCCGCACGCAGCGCCGCCGCCGTGTCAGTGGAGAAGTAGGGGTTCCCCGTGCCTCCCGCGAAGATGACGACCCGCCCTTTCTCTAGGTGACGGATGGCTCGCCTGCGGATGTAGGGCTCGGCTATCTCCCTCATCTCTATGGCTGTCTGGACCCTCGTGTCTACCCCCAGTTTCTCCAGAGCGTCTTGAAGCGACATGGCGTTTATGATCGTGGCAAGCATCCCCATGTAGTCGGCGGTGGCGCGGTCCATCCCCGCCTTCTGCGCCTGGACGCCGCGCCAGATGTTCCCCCCACCGACCACCACAGCAACCTCGACGCCGAGCGCGTGTACATCACGCACCTCCTCGGCGATGTGCTTCACGACCTCGAGATCGATCCCGAAGTCTCTGGGGCCAGCCAGGGCCTCCCCAGACAGCTTCAACACGACCCTCCTGAACCGGGGAGTCGCCTCCTCAACATTGCTCATCAAGTCCTCCAGCCTTCCTTCGGCGTCCCACGCGCCTTGCGTCAGCTTTCGGCGATCGCGCGCGCCGGCCCAACCGCCCCACGAGCCCTCAGACCACTCCTCAGGCTCCGCAGGCGTCCGGCTTCTCGATGCCCTCACCCAGCTCAAACCTGGCGAATCTCCTCACGAGGATCTTCTCGCCGGTCTTCGCAGACACCTCAGCCACGAGATCGCGTATCGTTTTCTCGGGGTCTCGGATGTATGGCTGGTCCAGTAGACAGACCTCAGTGTAGAACTTCTTGAGCTTGCCTTCGACGATCTTGTTTGCCACCGCCTCAGGCTTCCCTTCGTTCAGGGCCTGCGCGCGGTATACAGCCCGCTCGCTTTCGAGCACCGACTCAGGCACATCCTCGCCGGACACGTAAAGCGGCTTCCCGGCCGCGACCTGAAGACAAACCTCTTTCGCAAGCCAGCGGAAGTCATCGGTGCGTGCCACGAAGTCGGTCTCGCAGTTGACCTCAACGAGCACTCCGATCTTGCCCCCGAGGTGGATGTAGGCCTCCACCACGCCCTCGGCTGCGACTTTTCCGGCCCTCTTGTGCATCTTTGCGAGGCCCTTCTCTCGCAAATAGGCGACGGCCTTGTCCATGTCGCCCCCGGTTTCCTCAAGGGCCTTCTTGCAGTCCATCATCCCAGCGCCGGTTCTCTCCCTGAGTTCCTTGATGTTCTCAGCTGTCACAGCCACAAGCGCTACCTCCCCGCAACTCTACCGATCCGTGTCATCGTCACGCACCGTAGCGTGATCATCGTTGTCGACTTCTGCGACCTCGATGTCCAAAGGCATCTCGACGACGTCCGTCGCGGCGTCGACGTACTCCCCTTCGAGCTCGTGCTCGCGGATCTCTCCAGTCATCGACTCCTCTTGGGCCTGGACTGCCAGGGTAGCGTCACGCCCCTCGAGACCCTCTATCACCGCGTCGGCCATCTTGCCGCAGATGAGTTTCACCGCTCGAATGGCGTCGTCGTTTCCGGGGATCACGTAGTCCACTTCGTCCGGATCGCAGTTCGTGTCCACGATCCCCACTATGGGTATACCAAGCTTTCGGGCTTCCTGCACTGCTATTCTCTCCTTACGCGGATCGACCACGAAAACCGCACCTGGCAGCCGCGACATCTCGCGAATGCCGCCCAGGAATCGCTCCAGCTTCTCTTTCTCCTTCACGAGCTGCATGACTTCCTTCTTGGGAAGCACGTCGAACGATCCGTCGGCCTGCATGCTCTCCAGCAACCGAAGACGCTCGATTCGCTTGCGAATGGTCCGGAAGTTCGTGAGCATCCCGCCAAGCCAGCGTTCGTTCACGTGGAACATGCCGCACCGCTCGGCCTCTTCTTTGATGGTGTTGCGGGCCTGCTTCTTCGTCCCGACGAAGAGGATCGTCCCGCCCTCCTGGACCACGCGCTTCACGAACTCATATGCCTCATCGATCTTCCTCACTGTCTTTTGGAGGTCTATGATGTATATGCCGTTGCGCTCGGTGAAAATGAAGGGCTTCATCTTGGGGTTCCAGCGTCTGGTCTGGTGACCGAAATGAACCCCGGCTTCGAGCAACTGCTTCATGGTGACTACTGCCACGATCTCACCTCCTCCCCCACCGGTTGTTCCTCCGCCCCGTTCATCCCCCGGCAAGACCCGCGCAAACAGGCACCGTTACCGGGATCCTGGGACGTGCGTGCTCACACCAAGTCGTAGTATACCACACGCTCACACCCATATCAACGAAACCACGCCACGAATTTCGAGCGCCTGAATACACGCCCGCCCCTAGGGAATACCTAACGTACGAACACGAAGCCAGCTTTCCCCGTCCAGTGGAGGTCTTCTAGCTTGGGCTTCCTTCGCAGCGTTCTAAGTGAAATCGCGTCCTTGCTTTCCTTTGAGAGTCCCGCCAGGGAAGAGGCGTTCGTCCTCGATACACAGCAGAAGATCCCCGGACTGACTTCGGACGTCCCCGAGACAGGCGCCCAGCCTGCACCTTCTCGAGGGCAACCGGGCGACGGACAAGCAGAGGCTCAAGAAGATCTGTCCGGTACAAGCCGGCCCGTGGGGGCCGAGCGCCCGCGGTCCGGATCACACGGTGTCCGCAGAGCGGTGCCGCCAGGCGTGGCCGGACTCGGGGAAGCCCTGCCGCGCACACCGTACGGCTTCGTCCGCCCGAAGAAGATGTCCACGATCAAGGTGGGTGACGGGCACGCACCGCGCCCGCAGGCCAGCCCCGGTCCTGGCTCCTCGCCGGATGAGTTTGCGGACGAGATCTCCCCGCAGCGAAGGAGCGGCCAGCCCGCTCCTCAGCCCGGTGGGCGGCCTGCCGGCGACGCAGGCTCCACGACGGCGCAGGGCGACCGGACGAGAGAAGCCCAAGGGCAACGGGAGGACGAAGTGAAGCCCCTGGCTGAAAGCTTGCAGGCGAACCTGGACGCTCTCAAGCAGGTCCTCCATTATGGTCTGAACTCGGACGTGGTCGTGAGGGAGTTCGACATACCCACCACTCCTCCCACGAAGGCCGCGATCGTCTTCATGGAGGGTCTTGCGAGCAAGGACATAATCAACCTCGCCATACTTCAGCCGCTCATGCTCATCTCCCATCTCGACAGGGATCTACGGGCCGCGGACGTCCTCGAGATCGTGGAGCGCCGGCTTCTCCCCGGGAACCAAGTGACGCGCAAGGACAACCTCCGAGGAATCATCGAAGCCGTCATAGCGGGGACGACGTGCCTCCTCATTGAAGGTTGCCGCACAGCGCTTGAGATTGAGACCAAGTCGTGGGAGCACCGTGGCGTGAGCCAGCCCACAGCCGAGATGGTGGTCCACGGTCCGCAGGAAGCGTTCAACGAGATCCTGAAGAACAACGTCGCCCTGGTACGGAGACGCATGAGGACCCCCGATCTCGTGAGCGAGATCATCAAGGTAGGAACGCTCTCCCGTGTGGACTGCGCCGTCCTGTACGTGGAAGGCCTCACCAACCCCAAGCTCGTGGCTGAGGTGAAGAGACGGATCAACGGGATCTCAGCAGACCAGATCCAGGACACAGGCGTCCTCGAGCAATTCATCGAGGACAGGCCGTTCGTGATGGCGCCTCAGACCTTGTCCACTGAGCGACCGGACAGAATGGCTGCATATCTCTCGGAAGGACACGTGGGGATTCTGCTAGACGGAAGTCCCTTCGGCTTGGTGGTCCCCGCTACGTTCTGGTCCCTGCTTCATGCGGCGGAGGATCACTTCTTGCGGTGGCCGTTCGGCACGTTCCTGCGCTTGGTGCGCGTGGTGGCGCTGGGGACGGCCGTGCTCCTCCCAGCGGTGTACGTTGCAGCGACGAACTTCCACCCCGAGATGATTCCCACAGACCTCCTTCTGGCCATCGCGGCTACCCGCGAGAAGGTGCCCTTCCCCACGGTGCTGGAGGTGCTCATCATGGAGGTGTCCCTGGAGTTGATCCGGGAGGCCGGGATTCGAGTTCCAGGGGTCATCGGCCCTACTTTAGGCATAGTTGGAGCACTCATACTTGGCCAAGCCGCGGTGGCCGCCTCGATAGTCAGCCCGATCCTCGTAATCATCGTCGCCCTCACCGCGCTCGGATCGTTCGCCATACCCAACTTCAACATGGCCTTCGCCGCGCGGATCGCTCGGTTCGTGTACATCGGGTTGGCGGCGGCGCTTGGCTTCTACGGAATCGCGGTCGGCGTCTTCGTCCACATGTTGATCTACGTGAATGTCAGGTCGTTCGGCGTGCCCTTCATGTCGCCCGTCGCTCCGTTTGCACAGGGGAGCGGGGACCTCATCCTGCGCTATCCGTCGTGGAGCATGGAACTGCGCCCCAGATTCCTTCAAACCCAGCATAGAGAGAGACAACCCGAGGTGAGCCGGAAGTGGACTCAGTCAGCAGGAGTCGACGCTCCATCGACGATCGGTTCCGCAACAGCACCGTCCTCCGAAACCGCCGGTGGGAGCGACACAGGTGAGAGCGCAGGCGGAGACAGCGGGCCGCAGCGGAAGAAGGGAGGTGGGGCACGTGCTTGAGGAGGGAAGGATAGGTACGGGCGAGGCGGTCGCGGCAACCCTCTATTTCCTCTCTTCAAAGCTGTTCATCTCCTTTCCGCAGCAAATGGCCACGGTCGGCCTGACGGCCGCCTGGATCGTGCCCATGATCAGCTTCGCCGGCGCGGCAGTGGGTTTCCTCATCGTTACCGCGCTCTTGAGACGCTACCCCCGTATGGGCATAGTGGAGATAGGCGAGGAGTTGGCGGGCCCTGTGCTCGGCAGCTTGGCCGCCTTGGGATACTTCGCGTTCTTTTTCGTCGCGACCGTCGTCATCATGCGCGAGTTCTCGGAGACAGTCGGGACCGCCCTCCTCCCTCGCACGCCTTTAGCAGTGATAACGCTCATATTCGCGCTCGTCACCATAGCCGCGACCTACCTGGGCGTGGAGGCGCTCACGAGGGCCGCTCTCCTCGCCGCACCACTGATCGTGGTGACCCTCGTCTTCTTGAACGTCCTGCTGGTGCCCCAGGCCAACTTCGACGCGATGTTCCCTTTCTTCGGCCCCGGCCTCGACAAGCTCGTCTACCACGGGATCATCCACTCGGCGGTCGGGGGCGAGGTCCTGTTCCTGGCGGTCATAGCTCCTCAGCTCCGGGAGTGGTCCCATGCCCGCGCGATAGGCCTCGCTGCGCTGGCGATCACAGCATTGTTCACGAGCGTGTCGGTGCTCACATTTGTCACGGTCTTTCCTTACCCGCTCTGCGTGCACATACCGTACCCCGGCTACGAGACTTCCACCCTCATCTACGTAGGGCGGTTCTTCCAAAGGGTGGAGGTGGCTTTCGTGTTCCTCTGGGTCATAAGCGGATGCATTGAGCTCGCGCTGGGCACGTATACCTCGGCGATCATCCTCGCCCGAACGCTCAAACTGCCCCTGTACCGTCCGCTCCTTCCGGCACTGGGGGTCATCGGCTATTCACTCGCCTTCGTGCCGCCCGACGTGCCCACCGCGACCAGGCTTGACTTCGAGCTGGTCAGAACGTTCGGCGGGATCGCGGTGTTCGTCGTCCCGGCTGTGCTGCTTCTCGCCGCCCAAGTGAAGCAAGTCCGCAAGGCTGAAGGGGGCAGGCGAAAGGATGGCGCTTGAGGTAAGGGAGGAAGGTCGGGGGCCAAGACTGGTCCGTGCCTCGTTGCTCCTCTCCATTCTCGTCGTGATGGCGTTATCGTCGTCCGGGTGTTGGGACAGGACGGAGGTGGACGACGTGGCGTTCATCATGGCGATCGGCCTGGACGACGCCCCGGACGACCAGGTGTACGCTACCTTTCACATAGCCGTCCCGAGGGCCGTGGCCGGCGCGGGAGGGGTGGGCGGAGGCTCGGGCGGAGGAGGGGCGGGTCAGCAGTCAAGCCTCATCACCACGCTCATGGGCAGGTCCGTGTTGAGCCTCCTCAACTTGTTGAGCACGCACGTAGATAGACGCCCGTCCTTCGTCCACGGAAAGATGGTGGTCGTCGGAGAGAAGCTGGCAAAGCGAGGCATAGCCCCATACATCGGCGAAATCCTCAGGTTTCGCGAGACGCGGAGGACGATGTTCCTCGCGGTTGTCCGCGGGACGGCCAAGGAGTTCATCGAGAAGAACCGCCCGGTGCTCGAGCAGAACCCCGCCAAGAACCTCGAGCTCCTCGCGCTTGCCAACAAACAGGCCGGGTTCATTCCTCCGTCGCAGGTCCACAGGTTCCTGGTGGAGATGCAGTCGCTTGGGGAAGCGCCCGTCACTATCCTCGCGGGAATGAAGGAACAGGCCGTCGGGGGCAGGACCGAGCAATCTCGCGAAGACACCCCGGACGATTCGAGCGGGTCATCCGGCAACGCGTCACAGACAGACGAGGGCAACGAGCAGCCCAAGATGCCACTGATACAGGCGATCTCTCACCGCAGCGACTCTGACTACGTCGCGGGGCAGTCCCCCTCTGTCGGCGGAAACCCCATAGAGTTCCTGGGCGGAGCCGTGTTCAGGGGGGATCGCATGGTCGGAGAGATAACGGGGCAGGACGTGAGAGCCATGCTCATGCTCCGGGGCACATTCAAGAGAGGCGTTCTCGACGTCGAGGACCCATTCGTGAAGGGCAAGTACGTATCGTGCGGCGTTCGCCTGGCTCGTCCTACGGAGATCAGAGTCACCAGGGAAGGCGGTAGGTTCCACGTCAAGGTGAAGGTCTTGCTCGAAGGGGAGCTCATCGGAACCCAAAGTCTTGTCGACTACTCCGACCCCAAGAACCTCCACACCCTTGAAAGACGTGTCGCCGACGACCTCACGAGGAGTTGTCAGCACCTAGTGAAAGAGGCGCAGGAAACGCTGCGCGCGGACATCTTCGCGTTCGGGAACAAAGCCAGACACCTCGTGAAGACTTGGGAAGAGTGGGAGGCCCTTGATTGGCCAGAGAAGTTCCCGGAAGCTGTGGTGGATATCGACTTCAGGCTCGCTCTCCGCCGGACGGGGTTGCTTTTCAAGCCTCCTCTGCCGAGCACTGAAAGAAAGCGTTCGTCCTAGCAGACGGACAGCGTTCATCTGAGGAGAGGCGATAGAGAGGTGACGTGCTGGTGCGCGCTAGCTTGCTATTCACAAACATGTCGGTCCCGATTGTGGTGGCATTGTACACCCTGAGCTTCGGGCTGTGGCTTTGGCGGCGCAAGAACGTTCGAGGGGCCGTCGGGGTTTTCCTCCTCGCGGCGTGCTGCTTGGCTGTGCCGTTGTTCCTTCTCATGGTCCGCGGGTAGCCTCCTTGGCAGAGGCTACCCGCCGCACCCGGCTCACTCTTCGCGTCGATGCGTCACCTTGCCCGCAGTCTCTCCAATTCGTCGAACAACTTGTCGTTGAGCACCCTGATGTAAGTCCCTTTCATGCCTAGTGAGCGGGATTCGATGACCCCGGCGCTCTCGAACTTGCGCAGCGCGTTCACGATCACAGATCTGGTGATGCCTACTTTGTCCGCGATCTTGCTCGCCACGAGCAGCCCCTCTTCCCCTCCAAGCTCCCTGAAGATGTGCTCCACCGCCTCCTGCTCGGAGAAGGACAGTGTGTCCAAAGCCATCTGCACTGATGCTTTCTTCCTGGCCTCTTCCTCGACCTGACCGGTCTTCGAACGGAGGATCTCCATTCCGAACACGGTCGCGGCGTACTCGGCGAGCACTAGGTCGTCGTCGGAGAACTCCCTCTCGAACCTCGCCAGCACGAGCGTCCCCATCCTGTCTCCCCCAGCGTATATGGGGACGACCGTCAGCAGTTCCTCGGCAAACCCGCACTTCGCGTTGGAACGGAGGAAACACTTGCCACGTTCATTGCGGATGTTCTCAGACGTCTCGATTATCCTAAGGAGCCAATCCGCCGAGTCCTTGGGAAACGTGCAGCCGTTCCCGACGCACCCGGCCGCCACGTCGCAGTCAAACCCCTCCACGAACCCGTATCCTAGAAGCCTCCCTCGGCGCCCGACCACGAACACGTTAGCGGAAATCTCCTCGCAGAGCACTCTGGCTAGATCGTTGAAATCGCTGGGAAAACCCGTGGACTCCTGTATGAATCGACTGATCCTTCGCGTCTTCTCCAGTAACTCGCTCATTGACGTCTCCTCCTCATGTTGCTGCCGGGGTCTTCCCCCATGTTTCAGCGGTTCGCTGTAGGAATCCTAGCACTCGCGTTCACCCGGCTTGTCCCACCCCGCGCTCGGGTCGAGGCCCCGTGCCGGGAGAATCGCTCCGCGGGACTCCGGCCACCCGTGTCCGTGTCGAGGGCCGGGAAAAGCCGGGAGAGGGACGGCCCCGGCAGTCCCGGGCCTCATGCGGCTGGAGACCCGCGCGACGGCGCAGCAGGCGCTGCTCACAAGATGAAGCGGCTGAGGTCTCTATCTCCGACTATGTCTTGCAGTCTTCCGCGAACGTATTCCCGGTCAATCCGCACCCTCCCCTTCGCCATGTCCGGCGCATCGAAGGAGATGTCATCGAGCAGCCGCTCGATGATCGTGTGGAGCCTCCTCGCGCCGATGTTCTCCGTCTCCTGGTTGACTGTATCAGCGATGGCAGCGATCTCGTCGATGGCCTCGGGCAGGAACTCCAGCTCGATCCCTTCCGTGGCAAGCAGGGCCTTGTACTGCTTCACCAGGGCGTTCTCGGGCTCGAGAAGGATGCGCTTGAAGTCCTCCCTTGTAAGGCTGTCGAGCTCCACTCTTATCGGAAAACGCCCTTGCAGCTCGGGGATGAGGTCTGAAGGCTTTGCCACGTGAAAGGCCCCTGCCGCGATGAACAATATGTGATCCGTTCGCACCGGGCCGTGCTTGGTCATCACGGTAGATCCCTCGACAATGGGCAGAATGTCCCGCTGAACGCCCTCGCGCGATACGTCCGGCCCCACGCCGCGCTCCCTGCCTGCTATCTTGTCGATTTCGTCTATGAACACTATCCCGGACTGCTCGGCGCGCCTGACGGCCTCCTGCTCGACCTCCTCCATGTCCACGAGCTTCTGCGCCTCTTCCTGCGCTATGATCTTGCGCGCCTCCCTGACAGGCACCTTTCGGCGTCGCTGGCGCCTCGGGAGAAGCCCCCCGAAGAGGTCCTGCATGTTGATGCCCATCTCCTCCACACCAGCGCCGCTGAAGACTTCGAGCATAGGCGGGGTTTGGTCCTCGACAGTGACCTCGATCATCATGTCCTCGAGCTCCCCCGCGGCAAGCTTCGCCCTGAGTTCGTCTCGCCTAGCCTTCGCCTCCGCCTGCCTCGACTGAAACGATTCATCGTCCCGGATGAGCCCCAGCCCTCCCATGAGGGCGCTCAGCGGGTTCCTCTCCGACTCACGGCTGGGGATGGGCGCCATTATATCGAGAAGCCTCTCGTCTACCACCGCTTCCGCCCGGTGATATACCTGCACTGTTTTCTCCGCCTTCACCATCCTCACCGACGTCTCCACGAGGTCCCTGATGATGGAGTCCACATCCCTGCCCACGTAACCGACCTCCGTGAACTTCGTGGCTTCCACCTTGATGAACGGGGCATTCACCAATCTCGCGAGCCGTCTCGCGATCTCCGTCTTGCCCACTCCAGTGGGGCCTATCATGAGGATGTTCTTCGGCACGACTTCGTCACGTAATGGCGCGGGCAGCTTGAGCCTGCGATACCTGTTGCGCAAAGCTATGGCCACCGCGCGTTTGGCTCTCGCCTGGCCGACTATGTACTTGTCGAGCTCCTCGACGATGGCTCGGGGTGTCAGGTCCTCCACCCTCGCGCCTCCCTTCGCAATCTCATATCTCCTCGAACGTGATCTCCTCGTTCGTATATATGCAGATCGATGAGGCTATCTTGAGAGACTCCACCACGATGTCCCGACACGAAAGGTCCGTGTGGCGCAGGAGCGCCCTTGCGGCGGCCAAGGCATACGGGCCTCCCGATCCGACGGCAGCGACGCCGTCGTCGGGTTCGATGACGTCTCCACTTCCTGACACCACTAGCAGGTGTGAAGCATCCGCGACGACTAAGAGGGCTTCCAGCTTGCGCAGAGCCCTATCGAGCCTCCATTCCTTTGCAAGCTCTACGGCTGCCCTGGGAAGGTTGCCCCGGAACTCCTCCAGCTTACCCTCGAACTTCTCGAAAAGCGCGAAGGCGTCAGCGGCCGCGCCAGCGAAACCAGCAAGGACCTTCCCATCGTGTATCCTTCTTACCTTCTTCGCTCTATGTTTCATCACGGTGTTAGCGAATGTCACCTGGCCGTCACCTGCGACGGCCACGTGACCGTCCTTCTTCACGGCGACCACTGTCGTGGCGTGAAACACATGGCTCCCTCCTTCTGGTCAGGCTCGGGGGTGAGCCTTGTCGTAGACGAGCCTCAGCTTCTCTCTGCTCACATGGGTATAGATCTGCGTGGTCGAAATGCTCACATGGCCGAGCAGCTCCTGCACGGCTCGAAGGTCCGCACCGTGGTCAAGGAGATGGGTGGCAAAGGAGTGCCTGATTGCGTGAGGGCTCACCTTCTTGTCTATACTGACCTGCCTTATGTACTTGTCGAGCATGAGCTGAACGGCTCTGGTCGAAAGCCTCCGCCCTCCGCGATTCAAGAAGAGCGCCTCCTCGCCAGCTGCCTCTTCACGACGACCGCCCGCGAGAACAGGCCTGCCCTTCGCGATGTACTCTCTCAGCGCGTCTGCCGCACGCTCGCCGATTGGCACCACGCGCTCCCTCCCGCCTTTCCCGAAGGCTCTTGCGAACCCGTGCGACAAGTCCACGTCAGCCATGTCAAGACCCACGAGTTCGCTCACACGCAGTCCCGCGGCGTACAGCGTCTCCAGGACGGCCCTGTCCCGAAGCCCGATCGGCGTATCCGATGCGGGAGCCTCCACGAGGCTGGTCACGTTCTCTTCGTGGAGAAAGCGCGGCAACATCCTGCCCAGCTTCGGCGCGCTCACACCCCGAGCTGGGTTCGTGCGGCAGAGCCCTTGCCTGCAAAGGTATGTGAAGAACGACCTTACGGCCGCAAGGCGGCGTGCGATGGTGCGTCTCGAGTACCGGGCCTTCTGCAGGTTCGCAAGGTACGCGCGGACCTCAAGGTGGCTTACTTCGGAAAGGTCCTTCCTCTCCTTGAGAGCCTCGTCGAGGAAGTCTATGAAACACCGCAGGTCATGGGAATAAGCTTCGAGCGTATGGGGCGACACGCCCTTTTCAAGCGCGAGGTGCGCGAGAAACCCGTCGACTTGCGAGGCCAGCAAAGGCGCAGCCCCCTTCCGGCTCATGTCATGTCTCTAGCCGCTTGCCTCCCCGCAGATCAGGCAGCCCCCTGTGGACGAAGTAACGGAGCCGGCGATGAGGCGCACGGCCGCGGCCCTGCTGAGAAGCCCTCTTGGCGCCCATCTAGCCTCAAATTCTACCATAGTTATAATATTTGTTCAACCCCACTCCGCAGAGTTTTCTCGAAATCTTTCGCGGCATTCAGGGCTCGAGTCGAAATCGCCCGCCTTGCCGCCCTTCCCCGCCCTCCTCCCGAGGCGCGCGGCATGATGCCGAAATTCGCGTTCATCGGCTGGAAGCCTCCAGCGTGAGGCGAGGTGATATACTGACACAGGCTGCCGTGGACCGTTTCCCTCGGGAACACCACGGGAGCCAGCCCGAGAGCTAGTCTCGACGCGTTTACCCCCGCCACTAGCCCCGAAGCCGCAGACTCCAGGTATCCCTCCACGCCGGTCAGCTGCCCAGCGAAAAAGAGCGTGTCACGCAAGCGACACTGCATGGTCGGTCGGAGGAGTTCGGGCGAGTTCACGTAAGTGTTCCTGTGCATCACCCCAAGCCTAACGAAATGCGCGCGCTCCAAGCCTGGAATCATCCGAAAGACACGTCGCTGTTCGTCCCAGGCAAGCCGCGTCTGAAAGCCCACCATGTTGAGGAGCGTCCCCTCTTCGTCCTCCCGCCTGAGCTGCACCACTGCGTACGGCCTCTCGCCGGTCCGCGGGTCGACCAAACCGACGGGACGCAGAGGTCCGTAGACGAGTGCCTCCTTGCCCCTCCGAGCCAGAACCTCCACAGGCATACACGACTCGAAGACCTTCGTGTCCTCGAAGCCGTGGACCGGAGCGCACCTCGCGGAAACGAGCGCTTCGTGGAAGCGCTCGTACTCCTCTTTCGTCATCGGGCAGTTGAGATAGTCCTTCCCCCCGCGACCGTAACGCGCCGCCCAGAAGGCCTTCGACATGTCGCAGGACTCGGCGGTCACTATCGGGGCCACCGCATCGTAGAAGTACAGATGCTCCGTCCCCGCAAGCCCCGCTATGGCCGCAGCCATGTCATCGGAAGTGAGGGGACCCGTCGCTATCACCGTCGGGACATCTTCGGGGATCCCCCTCATCTCCCTCCTCACCAACTTCATGTTCGGGCACCTTTCAACGTACGCGGTCACCAGGCGGGCAAACCGCCGCCTGTCGCACGCCAACGCGGACCCCGCTGGTATCCTCGAGCATTCCGCGCACCTCATGATGATCGACCCAAAGATCCTCATCTCCTCTTTGAGGACCCCTGCGGCGTTCAAGAGGCTGTCCGAGCCGAGAGAATTCGAGCAGACGAGCTCACCAAGGTCTCCTGTGGCGTGGGCTGGGGTCATCAACGACGGGCGCATCTCGAAAAGGACCACTCGCAGTCCTCTCCTGGCCACCTGCCAAGCTGCCTCGCTTCCGGCAAGACCTCCTCCCACCACTATCACGTCCGCTCCATCGATGTCGACCGCGGTCGTTTGCATAGCTGAACTCACCACGCAGCAAAGTCAGGGTCTGCAGTCGCTGCACTCAGAGGATGCTCACGCGTTGGCTCCCGCGCCGCCAGGCTCCGCCTTTCCCTCTTCACGATAGTCGCAGGTCTCTCTCACGCAAGCCCGCACCCCGCCCCCTCTCCCGCGCTTCACAAGGAATGCGCCGCACTTGGGACAGGTGACCTTCAGCGGAGTGTACCACGTGGTGAACCGGCAGTCCGGGTACCTACTGCAGCCATAGAACTTCCGGCCCTTCTTCGTCCTGCGCTCCACCACCTCCGCGCCACACTCGGGGCAGGCCACTCCCGTAGAGCGCACGATCTTCTTCGTGAAGGTACAATCGGGATACCCCTGGCAACCGAGGAACGTTCCAAACCTCCCATGTTTCACCACGAGCGGGCGCCCACACTCGGGGCACTTCTCGTCGGTAACCTCGTCGGGGATCTTCACTCGCCCCATGGTTTCCTCTGCCGCCGTCACGACCTTCTGGAAGGGGACGTAGAATTCGTCGACCACCCTCACCCAGTCGAGCTCGCCCTCTGCGATCCTGTCGAGCTTGCTTTCCACGTCGGCAGTGAACGCCACGTCCACCACTTGCGGGTATACCTGCTTCAGAACGTCTACGACGACGAACCCAAGCTGAGTTGGATGAAATCTCCTGTCCTCCAGAACGACGTACCCACGCCTCAGGATCGTGTCGATGATGGGTGCGTACGTACTCGGCCTTCCTATGCCGTTTTCCTCCAACGCCTTGACGAGCGTGGCCTCAGTGTAGCGCGGCGGCGGCTCCGTGAAATGCTGGGCGTGCTCCAACTTCACAAGGGCAAGTTCCTCACCCTCGCGCACCTCTGGAAGGCTCTGTTCCTCCCCCTTCTCAGTGTCGGAGGCCTCCTGATACACCATGGCGAAGCCGGGGAACTTCACCCTGGAACCCGTGGCTCTGAAGGTGTATCCCCTCGCCCGGACATCCACGCTCATGGCGTCGAGCACGGCCGATTCCATCTGGCTCGCCACGAACCTCTCCCATATCAACCTGTACAGTCTGTACTGGTCACGAGTGAGGTATTGCTTCACGTGGTCCGGCAGCCTCTCCACGTTTGTGGGGCGTATCGCTTCATGCGCGTCCTGGCTCGTCGTCTTCGCGCGGTAGCGCCTCGGGTGCCCCGGGGCGTACTCCCGCCCGTATGTCTTTACGATGAACGCCCTCGCGGCTTGTTCCGCTTCAGCGGCCACCCGCACTGAGTCCGTGCGGATGTACGTCACCAACCCCACGCTTCCCTCGTCGCCGAGCGGTAAGCCCTCGTATAGCTGCTGGGCCACCATCATCGTCTTCTTCGACCCGAAGCCGAGCCTCCGCGAAGCCTCCTGCTGCATGGTGCTCGTGGTGAATGGGGGCGAGGGGTTTCTCCGGCGCTCCTTTCTAGAAACTTGCTCGACTAGGTACGTTGCACCTTCGAGCTCCTTCAGAATGGATCCGGCTTCGCCTTCGTTTCTGATCTCGACTTTCTTTCCGCCCCGTAGCACGAGCTTGGCGGGGAACTCCCGCCCTCCCTCACCTGATAGGAGGTGAGCGGTTATGGACCAGTACTCCTCCCTGACATGCGCTTGTATTTCCCTCTCCCTGTCGCAGACCAGCCGTACCGCCACAGACTGGACTCTTCCGGCGGACAACCCTCTACGGACCTTCTTCCACAGAAGCGGGCTCAGTCCGTAACCGACAAGCCTATCGAGCACGCGTCTAGCCTGCTGCGCGTTCACACGGGCCATGTCGATGGGCCTTGGGCTGCCCAAGGCGGCTCTCACGGCCGTCCGGGTTATCTCATTGAACTCGATCCGGCAAGGGCTCCCCGGGTCGATCCCCAGCACCTGTGTGAGGTGCCACGATATCGCCTCACCTTCACGGTCTGGGTCGGTCGCGAGCAGCACCCCGTCCACCGATGCCACCGCTCCCTTGAGCTCTCGGATGATATCACCCCTGTCTTTGATGAGCACGTAATGAGGGGCGTACCCACCTTTCAGGTCCACTCCGAGCTTGCTCTTGGGAAGATCGCGCACATGCCCCTTGGAAGCTTTCACCGTGAACCCGGAGCCGAGGAACTTGCCGATGGTCTTCGCCTTTGCAGGCGATTCCACTATCACGAGGGATTTCGACATTCCGACACTCCTCACCCATTCTGTGCTTTCGCTCAGTGAAGCAGCCGAGGCCGAGGTCCTGCGTCTTGCTCCTCGTCCTCCTCCCCAGCATCGTCGTCCCCGTCGCGCCCGCTGGCTTTCCAAAGGATGATGGCTGCCCTATCTCTGTCCGCTATCACGCTGGATAGCACCAGCGCCAACTCCTTCGCGTCGACCTCGCCGGACTCGAGGGTCGCAATGAGGAGGAGAGCCTCTTCGAGCTCATCGGCTCTGACGAGGTCGGCTTCCTGTAGGAAAGCAAGAAGGCCCCAAGCGTCGACGGTTAGCTTCTGTCGTTCATGTGCGTTTAATACCCTTCGCGGAGCGGCCGCAAGTCGGCGCCTTCCGCGCGTCTGGTCGCGTTTGCTGCAGGCCACCCTATCACCTTCCTCACGAGCGTCGCGCGTAGCCGTCGAGAGAACGCTCAACAATCCCGCGAAGCTCCAGCGACCCGAGAGCGACTGCAACGTCTTGGGGGGCCAGCCCCGTCTCGTATACTATATCATCGGCGGACACCGGAGAGAATCCCATCACCGCAAGGACTCTTCTCTCCCGAGCTGACAGACTCGACTCACCTTCCATGGTGCCCCTGTGATCCCCGCGAGGCACCTCGATCCCGAGCTCGTCGAGGACGTCCGCGATTCCCTCCACGAGCCTCGCCCCTTCCTTGATGAGGCGGTGAGTCCCCCGTGAGAGTGGGCTTTCGATGTCGCCCGGAACAGCAAAGACCTCGCGTCCCTGGTCAGCCGCAAACTCCGCCGTGATGAGCGAGCCGCTCGTTTCCCCCGCTTCCACTACAACCACACCCAGGGAGAGCCCGCTGATGATCCTATTGCGAGCTGGAAAGTTGCGAGCGAGGGGGCGGGTGCCAAGAGAGCGTTCGCTCACGAGCGCCCCGTTTCCTGCAATCTCCTGCGCGAGTTTCACGTTCTCCGGAGGGTACACCACGTCTATGCCGCACCCCAGGACTGCGATGGTGCGCCCACCGCGCTCCAGGGCGGCATGATGGGCGACCGAGTCGATGCCCCTCGCCATTCCCGATACCACAGTGAGGCCGGCCGCTGCGGCTTCGGACGAGAGAAGACGCGCTGCCCTACGGCCATAATGACTGCCCCGTCTCGACCCTACGATCGCAAGAGAGAACGCGTCCGACGGAAGGAGCGTCCCCTTGACGTAGAGCACGGGAGGAGGATGGTTGATGGTGTGCAGGCGTTCAGGATACCCAGGGTCAGAGGAGGTCACTATCTTCACGCCGAGCTTGGACGCGGTGCGAAGCTCCTCCCGCAAGAGCTTCCCGTCGCGGACTGCCGCTATCTTCCGAGCTGTCACGGGGCCGATGCCTTCCACGGTGCGAAGCTGGGCTTCGCTCGCGAGGAGGGCCTCCCGGGCAGAGCCGAATCTCTCGATGAGGCTTGCAAGCCTCTCCCCACCTATCGTGTCCACCAAGTTGAGAGCGATCACACACTCTCTCTCGTCCATGTGTTCCCAACCCATTACCGCGGCCACGAGCAGCCGCGTTCATCCTGTCGCACTTGCGGACCGCCCGACGACCGGGCGCGCTCGGGCGGGCGAGCCGCACAGCCCCAGGCCGCCCGCACGTTGCCGCCTGGGAAGCGCTCAAACGCGCTAACGGGCTGCGAATGACCTGTAGCTCACGGCCTCGCCCACGTGGCGCACGAGCAACTCGTCGTTTCCGTCGAGATCTGCTATGGTTCTGGCCACCTTCAGCACCCTGGCGTAGGCGCGCGCCGACAGACCCAGCTTGGCACAGGCAGAGTACAACATGATCCTCGCGTCCTTTGACATGCGACAGTGCTCGCGGATCTCCGCGGGTTTCATCTCCGCGTTGGTGCGAATCGAGAGCCCTTCGAACCTCTTTTCCTGGACCTCCCTGGCCGTGACCACTCTCCTCCTGATCTCTTCGGAGGTCTCCGACACTGGACCCCTCTCGACGTCTTCCATGTTCACCCTCCCCACGTGCAGATGGATGTCTATTCTGTCGAGCAGAGGCCCCGAGAGCCCGGCTAGGTACCTTTTCACCATGGCAGGGGTGCAGGTGCACCCGGTGGACCCGTAACCCCGCCCGCATGGGCACGGGTTCATGGCTCCTACGAGGATGAACCGAGCGGGAAAAGTCGCAACCCCGCCCGACCGCGATATTGTGACAAGGCCGTCTTCGAGGGGTTGCCTGAGAGCCTCCAGGGCACGTCCGGAAAACTCCGGCATCTCGTCCAGAAAAAGCACACCCCGGTGAGCGAGGGAGACCTCCCCCGGCTTGGGCACGCGGCCTCCTCCGATGAGGCCGGCCAGCGATATGCTGTGGTGGGGATCCCTGAAAGGCCGTTCCGATACGATGCTCGCGCCCGCCGGAAGGCGGCCCGCCGCGCTGTAGACCCTCGTCACCTCCAGGGTTTCGTCCCACGACAATGGCGGCAGGATGGAAGGCAGGCGCCTTGCGAGCATGGTCTTGCCCGCGCCCGGAGGCCCCACCATGAGCACGTTGTGCCCTCCTGCCGCAGCCACTTCGAGAGCACGCCTTGCGTGATCCTGTCCCAGAACATCACCAAAGTCGGGGACTCTTTCCCCGTTACCCTTGCCCGGAACGCAACGTCTCGTGGAAGGGGTCTTCCCAACGCTGATGGCCCCGGAAAGGTGACCGACCGCCTCGCGAAGCGTGCTCACCCCGTACACGTCGAGGCCGTCAACGAGCGCTGCCTCCCCGGCGTTCTCGCGTGCCACCACCATCTTCGAGAACCCTGCTGCTTTGGCGGCGAGAGCAATGGGGAGGACGCCCCACGTGCCCCGGACGTGGCCGTCCAGTGACAGCTCACCGACAAGCACCTGGCCCTCCGCCGCAGGCGCCGGGACCTCCCCGGTCGCGGTCAGAATGCCTACTGCCATTGCCAGGTCGAAACAAGCTCCCTCCTTCCGGACCATGGCCGGCGCGAGGTTGACCGTGATCCGCCGAAGGGGGAACTCGAACCCGGAGTTCCTGAGGGCTGCCCTCACTCGCTCCCGGGACTCCCGTGTGGCGGCGTCCGGCAGTCCCACCACTTCGAACGAAGGAAGGCCTGCCGACACGTCTACCTCCACGTGGACCGGGTACCCGTCCACCCCGAGAACCGCGCCGCTCGGCACCTTCGCCAGCAAAGACCTCACCTCCTGCAGTCGAAGGCGCCCTTTATGAGAGAGATGGCCGGCGGACCCACGGGGCGGATGTCCACCGCGACCACGTCGAACCTGCACTCGGCTCCGGCCATTCCGCGTTCGACGACATACGCGAGAGCCGTCCTCACCAGACGTCTACGCTTGCCCGCGGTCACCTGCTCGACGGCCCAGCCAAACCTACCAGACCTCCGCGTCTTGACCTCCACGAACACCACCGTGTCCCCATCGCGCGCCACGACGTCGATCTCCCCCGTCTTCCGGCGAAAGTTGCGTTCCAGGACGACGAATCCCACTGATTCAAGGTAATTTGCCGCAAGCTCCTCGCCCAAGACGCCCAGGCTGCCGCCAGATGCGCCCACAAGTCCCACTTCCCTGGCATGTACTGACATAGATGTCTTTTCGCTACGGGGCTGGATATTCCTGCCACTCATCGGCGGCAGATTGGCAAATTGTGTCACACCCCGAGATCCCGGGCGAAGCTGGATTGATGACAGAGGATGCGTCTGAGGAACGTTTTTCTGTGCAGTGGACACGGGCCATGCTCGAGTATGGCCGCAACGTGCTCCCGCGTGCAGTACCCCTTGTGAGACCCGATGCGGTACTGCGGGTACTGCGCGTCCCATACCTCACACATTCTATCTCTCGTGACCTTGGCGACTATGGACGCGGCTGCGATGGCCTGCGAGAGCGCGTCCCCGTGAACGATGGCGATTTGAGGAACGGGCACGCCCACCTCTTCAGCGTCCACTAGAAGGTAGTCGGGGACGATTCCGAGGCTCTCCACCGCCTTCTTCATAGCGAGCCTCGCCGCCTGCCTGATATTGATGCGGTCGACGGTCTCCGCGTCCACCGCACCGGTTCCCACGGCGACGGCCGTCTGCAGTATCGCGTCGTAAAGCTCCTCCCGCCTCTTGGGCGAGAGGGTCTTGGAATCGCGCACCCCCGGGAGCAGAGTCCCAGGCCGGAAGACTACCGCCGCGGCGACGACCGACGCGAGGAGAGCTCCGCGGCCGGCTTCATCTATCCCCGCAACGGCCACATAACCTCGATTCCACAGGCGTCGCTCGAACTCCAACAGGTCCACGCCGGAACCTTGTCTCGCTGCGGAAACGTCGGTCACGCGTAGTCACCTTCCCCGGGAGCCGGGTCCAGCGTAACCCTTCCGAACAGCCCTTTCCGAAAGTCAGACAGAACGGCGGCGGCCGCGCGAGCCGTATCGACCACGCCGCCCGGCCCCAGGCATCCACGTTTCCTGCCCGCCAACTCAAGCAAGTCGCGCCCCCCCATGGCAAGTGCATCGTGTGATCTCAGACGAGAAGCAAGGCCGTCGGGCGACGACTCCCTGAGCACCTCCAGCAACCGCTCGGCGACGTCCACGAGATCGAAGCTCTCATCGCTCACGGCCCCAGTCGCGGCGAGCTTGAACATGGCGCCCGGGTCGTCCGCCCGCGGCCAGAGGACTCCCGGGGTATCGAGCAGCTCTATCCCTCTGCCGACGGCTATCCACTGGTTGCCACGGGTGATCCCCGGCCTCGCCCCCGTCCTGGCGGACTTGCGCCCCGCTATCCTGTTCACCAGCGACGACTTCCCTACGTTGGGAATGCCGATGACCATCGCCCTGACGGCCCGCATCCTTCTCCCCCTGGCAGCCAGTCTCAGCATTATCTGGCCTGCCACGGAGGAACAAGCGGCCACCACCGCTTCGATGCCCTCTCCGGTCTCGGCGTTGACCGCATAGCAAAATGGCTCGCGCGAGCGCAGCGTCGCGAGCCACCTTCCGGTCTCGACCGGATCTGCGAGGTCCTCCTTGGCGAGAACGACCACCCTTGCTCTATCCCCGACGATCCACTCAATCTCCGGGTTCCGGCTGGTACGAGGGATCCTCGCATCCAGGACCTCTATGACTACGTCGATTCCTGCCAGACTTCGCTTGATAGCCTGCCTTGCCTTGGCCATGTGGCCGGGAAACCACGAGAACGTCATTCCGCGACAACTCCAGCCCCCAGCTTCGGTGTCCGTAAGAGCCCGATCTCCCCCGGAGGCCACCACGCCACGAAGGCCTTGCCCACGATATTCCGCCGCGGGACGAACCCCACGTCGGGAAAACGCGAGTCATCGCTGTTGTTCCGGTTGTCTCCCAGGACGAAGTAGTGTCCGGCAGGCACGACCTCTGGACCGAAGGTCCCGAAGGTGAGGTCCATAGTGTAATCTTCCTCGAGGACCTCTCCGTTCAAAATGACGTGTCCATCCCTCACCTCGACCATGTCGCCGGGGACCCCTATGACACGCTTGATGAACTTACGCCTGGGATTGGCAGGGTACCTGAATACGACGACGTCGCCTCTCTGCGGCTCCTTGAACCGGTACACGAGTTTGTTCACGAGGAGCCTCTCGCGGTTGTGCAGGTTCGGCTCCATGCTAGAGCCCTCGACCACGAAGGACTGGGCGATGAAGGTGATGATGAACGCCGCCAGGACTATGGCGATTGCAAACGCCTGCACGTACTCGACGATCTCGGCTCTGAGCGCCGGTGATATGGCGAGTCTTGACACAGGGGCCACCGGCCCCGAAGGCGACTGGCACGGACTTGCTTCGGAACACACCCCTGCGTCGGGTGCGCCCGAACCACAGTCCTCTCCCTCAGCTTCCCCGGCAGATCCGGTCGCCCCTGCAACGGCGCCCTCTCCGCCTGAAGCGGGGCATGCGTCTTCAGCCGGCGAAACCCTGCCCGCGGGGTCCTCGATCCTCTCGCGGTCTCCCTGGGCGCGCGCAGCCTCGTTATCCGCGCCGCTCATTGCCCCATCCTCGCCCTGGCCGCCTCGGCCCGGTTCCGCCGCTCGCATCGTCGGAGCGCCGGCCGCCCCGGTCTCGCGCGGATCCTCCATCCCAAAAGTCACGTCCTGTCCGCCTCTTTCACCCTTGCGGCCTTGCCCACACGCTGCCTGAGATAATAGAGCTTGGCGCGCCTGACCTTGCCCTCGCGAACCTTCTCGATCTTGCTGACCCGCGGCGAGTGCAGCGGGAAAGTCCGCTCGACCCCTATGCCCGCAGATACCTTGCGAACGGTGAAGGTCTCGCGGATCCCGGAGCCCTTTCGGGCGATTACCACTCCTTCGAAGACCTGGATTCTCTCTCTGCCGCCCTCGACGACTTTCACGTGCACCTTCACGGTGTCGCCCGGCTTGAATTGCGGTATGTCTTCGCGCATCTGGTCGCGCTCCAGGATGTCGATGATGTTCATTGTCAGGGAGCCTCCCTCCAGGCTGGAAGGGTCGCACGTCCTCAGCCTGCGTTCGTTCAACGAATGTGATTATACCACACCGCCGGAGCCCGGTTCAACACCGGCCCTCCGCGGCTCGGTGGCCCTGTCGCGCTCTATCTCCTGCAGCAGCCGCAGGTCCTCCGGTGTCAAGCCGGCCTTGCGAAGCAGGTCCGGCCGCCTCTCCAGGGTCCTAGCCAGAGCCTGCCTCCGCCGCCAGATCCTCACCTTCTCATGATCCCCCGAGACGAGGACCTCCGGCACGGTCATGCCCCGGAACTCCCTCGGTCGGGTGTACTGAGGATAGTCCAGCAGCCCGCTTGTGAACGACTCGGCCGCCACCGACTCCTCCTCGAGCACCCCGGGAACGAGCCTTGTGAGGGCGTCGATGACCACCATCGCGGGTAGCTCGCCCCCAGTCAACACATAGTCCCCGATGGAGATCTCCTCGTCAACCAGGGCCTCTCTCACCCGTTCATCCACGCCCTCGTAGTGCCCGCAGATGACGACTAGGTGAGGCTCTCTGGCAAGCCGCACCGCCATCTCCTGAGTGAAGACAGCCCCTTGAGGGCTCATCAGGATGACCCTGCCTGCCCCCGCTTCCCCGCCCGTCACGTGTTCAACTGCGGCGAAGATGGGCTCTGGTTTCATCACCATGCCCGCCCCTCCGCCAAACGGGTAATCATCCGCCACCCTGTGCTTGTCCTGGGCGAAGTCGCGGATGTCGTGGATATGGACCTCCACGAGCCCGCGCTCCCTCGCCCGCGCGACGATGCTCTCGGACAGTGGCCCGGAGAACATCCCCGGGAACAGGGTGAGCACGTCGATCCTCAATGCCAGCCACCTACTCCAGGCCCGGGATGAGCTCGATGGTCATCTCGCCCCGCTCGAGATCGATGCTCTTCACTATCTCACGCACCGCCGGCACGAGGATGGTCCTGCCTCGGCGAGAGCGTGGTGCGAGGACCTCCACCTCATAGACATCATTGGCCACGCCACGCAAGACGCGGGCCACCCTCCCGAGTCGACGACCTTCAGTCGTGACAACGTCGAGGCCTTCTATCTCGTAGAAGTAGTACCGTCCCGGTTCGAGCGGCACCACTTCTGCCCTCGGGACCTCGAGGATCGCGCCGCGCAGCTTCTCCGCCTCGTCCACGGAGTCCACGCCTCGGAACTTTATGACCACGAAGCCCCGATGCTGCCGAGAGCCCTCCACATCCAGAACCGCGATGGCCTCGCCCTTGCGGACGCGCAGTCGAAGAGGCGGCCTGAACCGGTTGGGGAAATCGGTTAACGGCAGCGCTCTGACCTCTCCGCGGATCCCTTGAGGCGCGGTCACCTGTCCAACGGCAATGTACTCGCTGGTCATCTTGGGCGACAAGTCTCCTGAAGAATCCGTGGGCGCAACGATCTCATCACACGATCTCCAACGTGACCCTCTTCCCCTGCCTTGCCCCCACGGACCTCACGATCGTCCTCAGGGCTTTCGCCGTTCTGCCGGACCTCCCGATGAGCTTGCCCTTCTCCTCCGGATCGCAGGACACCTCGTACACGGTGTACTCGTTGGCGCTCTGGACGTCCTCCACCCTCACCGCGTTCGCGTTGTCCACCAGGCTCTTCACCATGAACTCGACGAGCCCTTTCATACGGCCTTCCCCTCACCGGCCGCCGGTGCCCCCAACCCGGGAACGCCGGCCCTCGCGAGCAACGCCTTCACCGAGTCTGTCGGAAGAGCGCCTCTCTTCAGCCACTCACCGGCTTTCTCCACATCCACCTCGAGCGTCTCTGGGTTCGTCCGGGGGTTGTAATGCCCAAGGATCTCGATGAACCGCCCGTCCCGCGGATACCGGGTGTCGGCGACGACGATCCTGTAAGAAGCCTGTTTCTTTGCCCCGGTCCTGGCAAGCCTTATCCTTACCGCCAAGTGTGTCACCTCCCGTCCTCCGGCCGTCCGGAGTAGCCTATTTCACAAACGGGAATGCGCCTTTTCGCATAGCGCGACGGGCAGCTTTCTCGGCGCCCCCGAATTGCCTAAGCATGTCTCTCACCTGCTCGAACTGGCGAAGAACGCTGTTGACATCCTGGATACGCGTCCCGCTCCCCCGCGCGATCCTCTTCCGGCGGCTGCCGTCGATGATCGTGGGGTTCCTCCGCTCCTCTGGTGTCATTGAATTGACTATCGCTTCAACTCGCTTGAGCTGCCCTTCATCGACCTTGACCTCGGCGGCCCCGCGAATCCGGCCGAACCCGGGCAGCATCGACAGTATCTCGTCAAGAGGGCCTATCTTCTTCATCTGCCGCAGTTGGTCCGCGAAATCTTCGAGGGTAAACTCGTTGCTCTTGATTTTCTCCGCGAGCTTGCGAGCCTGCTCCTCGTCGTACGCAGCTTCCGCCCTCTCGATGAGGCTGAGGACATCACCCATGCCCAAGATGCGCGAGGCCATCCTGTCAGGGTGAAACGGCTCCAAAGCATCCATCTTCTCCCCGACGCCCACGAACTTGACGGGCTGACCGGTGACGGCACGGGCCGACAGGGCCGCGCCTCCTCGCGCGTCGCCGTCCAGTTTGGTCAGGATCATTCCAGAGAGGCCGAGCCGCTCGTTGAACACACGCGCCACATTGACTGCGTCCTGACCTGTCATGGCGTCGACCACGAGGAGAACCTCTGCCGGGTTCAACTGGGCCTTCATTTGGGCTAGTTCGTCCATCAGCTCATCGTCAACGTGGAGCCGTCCGGCAGTGTCGACTATCACGACATCGCGACCGAGCCCCGCGGCGCGCTCCATTCCCTGCTTTGCCACGCGCACCGCGTCATCTCCCTCGTGCGTCGCGACCACATCCACCCCGACTCTCTCTCCGAGCACCTGCAGCTGGCGGATGGCAGCCGGGCGCTTGGTGTCGGCAGCCACCAGGAGAGGGTGTTTGCCATGTCGCTTGAGCAAGTGAGCGAGTTTGGCCGCCGTAGTGGTCTTGCCTGACCCCTGGAGGCCAACTAGCATTATAACAGTCGGCGGCTTCGAGCTGTATTGAAGCCTGCTCTCCTGCCCTCCCATCAAAGCGGTCAGTTCAGCATTTACTATCTTGATGACCTGCTGTCCGGGGCTGAGGCTGGCCATCACCTCTTGCCCGCACGCCCGCCCCCTAACTCGCGCAATGAAGTCGCGGACGACCTTGAAGTTCACGTCTGCCTCGAGAAGGGCTATGCGCACCTCGCGCAGGGCCTCGTCCACGTCGCGCTCGCTGAGCTTGCCCTTGCCGCGCAGTCTGCGGAACGTCTCTTGGAGCCGCGCCGTCAGGTTTTCGAACACGAGACCCCACCTCCTCTCAACTCACGCAAGTAGTATACACTGCGCCATTCATGGAGTCAATTCGGGGCCCGGGCGTCCACGCGCTTCAGGGCTCCTGTGACTCGCCCGCGCCCGGGACACGAGTGGGCTCGCCCGCGCCTCCGACGCCGGCCGACCGCCCCCGCAAGCCCCATCTGCCAAGACGCCGGCTGGGCAGGCCGCCCAGCCGGCCTCCCCACCCTCACCTGGCGAAGAGAGCCTCCGTGAACTCCTCGGGATCGAAATCGCGCAGGTCATCGGGCTCTTCGCCGATCCCCACCAACTTGACCGGGATGTCCAGTTCTTCGCAAATGGCCAGCACCACGCCACCTTTGGCCGTACCGTCCAGCTTCGTGAGGGCGATACCGGTCACCTCGACCGCGTCCTTGAACGTCCGGGCTTGGGCGACTGCGTTCTGTCCGGAAGTCGCGTCGAGCACGAGGAGCACCTCGTGAGGGGCGCCGGGTATCTCTCTCTCCACCACCCTTCTCACCTTCTTGAGCTCCTCCATGAGGTTGACGCGGGTGTGCAACCGGCCCGCGGTGTCGAGGATCACATAGTCTGCCCGGCGTGCCTTCGCCGCCTGGCACGCATCGTAAGCCACGGCACCTGGATCTCCGCCTTCTTCGTGGCGGATGACGTCCGCTCCGGACCTCTCACCCCATATCCGCAGCTGCTCAATGGCGGCAGCCCTGAAAGTGTCGGACGCGCCCAGCACCACCTTCGACCCTTCCTTGCGGAACCTGTAGCCCAGCTTGCCCACGGTGGTAGTCTTCCCAGTTCCGTTCACTCCGACCACCATGATGACGGTCGTTCCTGACGGCGCTTTCGCGAGGGGCTCCCGTGCCCCAAGCGTCTCAAGGATCTCGGCTTTCAGATGCTCCATGAGGTCCCCTGCGCCAAGGCCCGACCTCCCCGCGGCGATCCTCGCCCGCAAGCCGGACAGGAGCCTCGTCGTGGCCTTCACCCCGACGTCCGCTTGAAGGAGAATGGCCTCGAGCTCTTCGAAGAACTCCTCATCAACTGCGGGTTTCCTGCCAAGGAGCGCCTCGACCCTCTCCACGAGACCGCCCCTCGTGCGGGCAAGACGCTCTCTAAGCCGGGCGACCACGCCTTTCGGTTCGCCCGGGCAAGCCCTCGGGGCCTCCCCACCATGCTCGGGGGCGTCGAGAGGTGGTCGCGAAACTTCGTCAAGCACCGCCTGATCCTTGCCCAACAGCTTTCTCACGAACCGTCCCATTCCAGAGCCAGTGCCACTCATGTCGGAATCCTCACACCTTCCAGCGGTATCACGGTGAATCGGTCGCAGGCGGAGCGCGGGACTTGAACTACCCGGGTCACGCCACACGCGCCTTCACGCGGTTTCCTGTTGCCTGCCGTCGATATCAACGCCGTCCATCCTCACGGAGATGAGCTTCGACACGCCGGACTCCTCCATCGTCACGCCATAGAGGGCATCCGCCGCCTCCATCGTGCCCTTCCTGTGTGTCACGACCACGAACTGGCTCTTCAGAGCCGCATTCCTCAAGACATCGGTAAACCTTCCCACGTTGGCTTCGTCGAGAGCGGCATCTACCTCGTCGAGCACGCAGAACGGACTCGGTCGCACCTCGAGCAAGGCGAACACGAGCGCAGTGGCCGCAAGCGCCCGCTCCCCGGCTGAGAGAAGGCTCAGGCTCTGCAACTTCTTGCCAGGCGGCTCGGCGACTATCTCTATTCCCGGGTCGGGCGCGTCATCGTCTGCCATCACGAGATCCGCTCTACCCCCGCCGAAGAGGCGTTCAAACTTCCTCCCGAACTCAGCCCGAATGGCCCCGAGCGTTTCTCGGAACCGCTTCTCGCTCTCGCCGTCCGAGCGCTCCATGACTTCCGCGAGGAACGCCCTCGCCCGCGCGACATCGTCGAGCCCGGAAGCCAGGTCTCCGTGGCGTTTCCTGAGCGCCTCGTACACATCGATGACGCCCTGATCGACCGGTCCAAGCGCTTCGATCTGCAGCCGGAGCGACCTCGCCCGCGCCGACGCCTCCTCCTTGTCGGACACTTCGCCCGCTCGCGCCCTCGCCTCGTCCACAGTCAAGTGGTAATTGCGTGCGAGTTCGTCCAAGACTCTATTCACCCTCTCGACAAGCCCGGCTTCTTCGGCGGCAAGCGACGCTCTCGTCCTTTGGAGATCTTCGACTTCCCCTTGACACATCCGAAGTCTCGACTCCCTCTGGGCGAGACGCCGGACCATCTCCCGCCTCGCCTCCTTCGCCGAATCAAGAGCCCTGTCGACCTCGGCTTTCTCACGACCGAGTGACTCAAGCGCCGCGCGCGCGGACGCTATCTCCTCGCAAGCGGACTTGGACGTTCTCTCCACACGAGCCAGCTCTGCCTCCCTCGCTTCAACGTCAACCGCGATTTCCCTCGCCCGTGCGTCCAGCGCCCTCACCTGCTCGCGAAGCCCCGCTGCTTCCTGGGTCAGGGAAGCCACTCTCACTCGCAAGGCCGTCATTTCCTTGCCGATGTCCTCGCGTCTTCTCACTGTCTCCTGAAGGTCCGCTGTGAGCCTGGCTTGCGCCTCCGCCAGTTCCTGAGCGGCAGCCTCGAGGTGCGCGCGTTTCGCTTCAAGCCGCTCCCGAACTTCTCCTCTGTGGCGGTCATCCTGGCCGCCCGTCCCGAGCTCCTCCTGCAGCAGCCTCGCCTTCGAACGAGCTCTTTCCATTTCCCGGAGCGCCCGGGAGTGCACGGCCTCGGACCTCGCGATCTCCAGCTCGAGCTTCTGCCCTGCGACTCTCGCCTCTTCGACCGCCCTCTCGAGACGCGAGACCTCGTCCTGCGCCTTGGCAACGGCCAGCTCCGCTCGGTCACTTGCCCCCGCAAGCGATCCCAGCAGCGCCTCAAGCTCCTCGAGACGCTGCCTTGACGCGAGCGGCGTCTCACGCTGCTTTCCGCGCGCACCACTGCCCCCCGAGATCGCCCCTCCCGGCAACACGAGGTCGCCCTCAAGGGTCACCACTTTCAGCCGTGTGCCCGTGGCGCGCGCCACCTGCACCGCAGCGTCAAGATCCCGCGCGACGATGGTCCGCCCGAGGAGATGCTCCACGGCCTTTCTCACTCGTTCCTCGCACTGCACAAGGGTCGATGCTCTCCCGATGACCCCATCCATCGAGAGCGCAGCCATTTCCGCTCTCGCCAGCTCCCCCGGCCTTATGAGGTCAAGGGGCAGGAAGGTGGCTCTCCCGAGCCCTCTTTCCTTTAGGTACCGCACAGCGGCTCTGGCATGGACGTCTCCTTCCACGATGACGTCGGAAAGGGCTTGTCCGAGGGCAGACTCGATTGCCTGCTCGTACTCGGGCGCCACCCTTATGCAGTCCGCGACGGCCCCGACTACGCCCGGTAGATCGCCTCGCCGCGCCGCAACGAGCACAGCTCGGGCACCGTGCGGATACCAATCGCCCGCGGATGCCGCTCTCCTCAATGCTTCCACCTGAAGGGACAGCTCCCGGACGCGCGTCCGGGTCTCCTGGCTCTCAGCCGTGAGACGCTTGAGCCTCTCCCGAGCCGCGCCGAGCTCGCGCTCGGCATCTGCCCTCTCGCGAGAGACGAGCCGAACCTTGGCGCCAAGCTCCTCCGACCTCGCAGCCTCCTGGGCGGCCAGCGTCTCAGCCTCTCGGACCTCGGCGAGCGCCGCTTCGAGCTCTCTCCTCGACCGCTCCTCTTGCCTTGCCCGGGCAGAGTCCTCCAAAGCCATCTTGGCAAGCTCGTTCTTCACGTCCGCAGTGGCCGAGAGCACTTCTATGACATCCGCCTTTACCTTCTCCAACGCCTGTTCCGAAAGCCTCTGCGTATCGGCCAGGCCGCGTTCCTCCGTCTGTAGGGAGTCGAGGTGGTGAGAGACCTCCTCGAGCTCCGATGATATCTCGGCAAGCCTAGCCGACTTCGACTCGCTCTCACGGGCGCACGCCGCCAGGACCTGCCTATCCTTCTCCATGCTCTCTACAAGAGCCTGAACTTGCGCCGACTGTACCGTCTCCCGCTCGCGGGCCAGGGAGATCCTCCCCTCGGCTCTCTCGATCTCCGCAGCGAGCGCAGCCGCCCGCTCTTGCAGCCTGTCGCGCTCATCCTCCAGCGCTGAGAGCGCCTCCCTCTCACGGGAGATCTCATCCGACAGCGACTCCCTGAGACAACCTTCCTCGCCCAACTTCTCATCGATTTGAGAAGCCGCTCTAGTGATCTCCGCTCTTCTCGCTTCCAGGGCGTCAAACTCCTTGAGGGCGAGAGCCAACTCGAGGTTGGCCAGCTCTTGGCAGCACTCCTGAAATCTCCTCGCCTCGTCGGCCTTAGCCTCGAGCGGTTCCATCTGCCTGGCAAGCTCGCCCAACACGTCTCTCACGCGGGTCGCGCAAAGATCGGCCGTGGCGAGCCGCCTTGCCGCATCCGCCCTGCGCGCCTTGTACTTGTGAATGCCCGCAGCCTCTTCGAAGAACGCTCTGCGCTCGTCCGAACCAGCACCAAGGATGGCATCGATCTTCCCTTGCTCGATTATAGAGTACCCTTCCTTGGCGGCACCCGTATCCATGAACAGCGTTTGAATGTCTTTCAAGCGGCACGGGATCCCGCAAATGGAGAAGTCGCTCTCGCCGGAGCGGTAGACACGTCTCGTCACCGCGACCTCCACAAAGTCCAAGGGAAGCGAGCCGTCGGAGTTGTCGAAGACGAGCGTGACCTCGGCGAACCCCAGCGGCTTCCTCGCGCCCGACCCGGCGAAGATGACGTCCTCCATCCTCGTTCCCCTGAGAACACGCGCGCTTTGCTCCCCGAGAACCCACCTGACCGCGTCCGCGAGGTTGCTCTTGCCGCTTCCGTTGGGTCCCACTATAGCAGTCACGCCTGGCGAGAATTCGAGTTCCGTCTTGTCTGCGAAGGACTTGAACCCGTAAAGCTCCATCCGTTTGAGGTACAAAGCGAATCCTCCCTGGGCGTGCGCCTGCGCCCGGACGCGCCGCCCTACGCGAGTGCTACGCTCACAGGCGAAGGGCCGACCCGAATCGACACGCATCGCCCCGGATTGCACTGGTATTGTATCACAGCCCTAACCAAAAGAGAATCATCCAGGGAAGAGCGATGCCTGGCGCCCTGACATGCATCCCACGTGGACCTCCATGCAGAGGTCTCGCCTTCTGCGGGCCTTTGAGGGAATCTCCGGGTGAACGAGAGATCCGTACCTGTGCAACAGCCGCCGGAGCTTGGCCTTCACGCGAGTGCGAGCGTTGTCCACAGACTTGGGATCGAGTCCCATGGCCCTCCCGATCTCCCCAGTCGTGTACCCGCGGAGCAGGAGCGCGGTAACGGCGTACTCGAGCATCGAGAGATGACTCCGCAGCACCTGTTCCACACGGGCGCTCGCCCACTCGTTTTCGACAACTGCCTCGGGATCCACGTAGTCGCCGGCGAGGAGGTCCAGCACCATCCTGGTCTCCTCCTTGTCCACGTACGAGTACAGCGATATGGCCTGGTTGAGGGCTTTCTGCTTGCTGCTGGTGTGACGCCGAAGGCTGTTGTATATCTTCCTGATGATACAGAGGTACGCGAAGGAGCTGAACTTCACTCCTGGTTTGCCCGGGTCGTACTGGCGAATGGCATCCAGCAAGCCCACCAGCCCGTCCTGAATCAAATCCTCGAACTCCGACACGGGCAGACTCGGGGCCGTGGTCCGCACGATGTGCCTGACCATGGGGACGTATTTCCTTATGAGTTCGTCCCGCGCCCCCTCCTGCCCTGACCTCGACCGCATCAACAACTCCATGTCGAGCTCCTGGTTGGTGTCGGACATGACCCATCCCCCTCGACAGGCCGCCTCTGCATCCGCTAGATATATACTTCCGACGAGAGGGGAATATGATCTCTCGGATGGACAGGGCTCGCGACCGGATTGGCCAAGTCGTGGGCGTGCGTGACGCAAGGGCCTTCGGGGTTCACGTCAAGCGGAGTCGACGACAAAGAGCCGAAGGGGCGTCAAGTCGGGGGGCCGCTGCTCCACGAGAAAGAGGAGGTAAGAAAGCAGCCCGCATCTGCGGCCCTGCCGCATGTGCGGACTGCGTGACATCTACGGTGCGTGCGATAGGAGAGTAATCACCATACCGAAACAGGAGGCGCACTTCTATGGTCACCTAGGCTCGACTATGAACTTTATCGCGGTCCTCTCCTCCCCATCGATCTGGATCTCGGCGAAAGCAGGGATGGTCACGAGGTCGATCCCATTAGGCGCAACAAATCCTCGCGTGATGGCGATTGCCTTGACAGCCTGGTTGACAGCTCCCGCCCCGACCGCCTGGACTTCCGCGGATCCCCTTTCTCGGAGCACCGCGGCAAGGGCGCCTGCCACCGACTTGGGCTTTGATTGCGCTGATACCTTAAGTACCTCCACGCCTTCTACCTCCCGTTCCCAGGTTTTGGACCATGCGCTTCTTGCCATATGTATATTCAACGTCACACTGGAAGATCCTTCGCATGGCGTCACTCGTGGCTATTTCGGTATTATGGGCCGAACACGCGGCCTTCTTGTTTCGTAGGGTCGGGGCAGGAAAGGCGGGGGTTCACCCTTGGCCTCCCTGATCACCTCGCTCTTCCATACGAGGAGTCTTCTGTTGATCGCATCCATTGTCGCACGCGCGACGGCGTCGGTCTCGTAGGTTCGCACCGGTGCTGTCCCAATGAGCCGCTCCTCGCCCTGCGTTCCGATGGCACTTACGGACACGAGCGCGACGTCCTGGTCGAGCATCCTGAGGAGACGCACCTCGCCCACGGAGAGCATGCTCCTCGTCCGTAGGAACGCCTCCACCGCCGCAATGGTCGCCTGCGCCACTACCTGATACTGGCCGTACTTCGTGGCTGGCCCCACCGCTGTGCCCGTGTACACCCTCCCCTGCAGGCCCAGCTCCACGACGGAATCGGCTGTGTGCTTGCCGAGATTGAGGTACACGCGGCCGATCTTGAGCCTGTGGCCCACGAGCGCCTCCAGCTCCATCTGTGGCATGTCCTTGAATACGCAGACACCGATGCGTCTGTGGTCTATCTTCAGTCCCCACTTTGCGTAGAGCACCGTCTCTATATCCCGTACCAGCTCCTGCGGCGAGCGCAGCTCGATCGACGTGCAATGCACCTCGGTAATCATGCGCTTGCCGTCCACGATGATCCTCACGGCGTTGAGCCCCGGGATTTGGGAAAGCACCTCGTTGACGTCCTCGATGTCAACGTCCTCCGGGACTATGTCATTGTACGGTACTTTGCGCCACTCGGGCCCCAACTCATGCCAGGCCAGTCGACGGCGCGGTATGCGCCTTTGTCGCGTATCCTCACGGGTTGCGACCACTCGCCATTCCTCCTTCAACCCTCAACGCGGGCGCCCCCAGCACCAGGCAGGAGACCCAGTCTAGCGAGGGCGTCGGCCGCTGCGGCTTGTTCCGCGGCTTTTTTCGACTTGCCGCTTCCGAACCCCACCGAGCTGCCCGCGAGCCTTGCCACGACCGTGAACGTTTTGTCATGGTCCGGGCCCGCCTCGCGCACGACCTCGTATTCCGGGATAGATTTCTCCCTTTTCTGAAAGAACTCCTGCAGGATGGCCTTGTAATTTCTCGTCTCCTCGGCGTCCGCGCCTGCGTCCGGTCGAGGGCCGGGACGAAGTTCCCTCACCGCGAGCCGCTTTGCGGCCTCCAAGCCCTGGTCGAGAAAGACCGCGCCCAAGATGGACTCGAACGCGTCAGCCAGCACCGAAGGCAGGCGCCGCCCACCGGAGGCCTCAAGGCTTCGGCCGACCCGCAGGAAGTCCGCTATTCCGAGCCGGCCCGCCGCCTCAGCGAGCGCTTTCTCGCTCACGGCCCGGCCCAGAATCGTCGAGAGTTCGCCCTCTGGAGCCTCCGGGCACGTAACGTAAAGATGCCAGGCAGTCACCAGCTTGAGCACGGCATCACCGAGGAACTCCAGGCGCTCGTTTCCCGCGAGGGGGCCGCCACCCTCGAACGAGCTGTGGGTCACGGCCTGCAGCAGCAAGTTCGGATCGTTGAAGCGAACACCGATGATCTCCTGAAGCCTCGTGAGCCCGGGGATTTCCATGCCGTCCCTCGCAGCCGCGGTCAAGTGCCTCGTTCTGGCGTAGTCCGCTCGACCTTCATCCATAGCCGTGCGCCCCTCCTTATGCACAGAGGGGAGGCCGGATCGTCTCCAGCCTCCCCCGTTCTCCTGTTCGTCCTCTCTTTGTCCTCTCATTGCGTCCTCTTGACAGGCACTCTCGATAGGCCCACAGGTGGCAGCAACCCTCCCCGCCGCTCCCGCCTGATGTGCACCGTCTCATACGCCCAGTCCCGCCGCCTCCGCCTGCCTGCACTCCGCCTGCCTGCAACGGAGTGCGGCGCCTCGAGGTCCGCCCCATTCTCCACGACGAGCAATGCGTCGGTGGGCGGTCGCGTCGTGTTAGCGGACTCACGCCGCCGGCTCAGCGACCCCGCAGCGCAGCGTTTTCCCGGCCGCGTGAACGAGTATGGCACTCCGTCGTTCTCTTACGCGTCGAACCTCTTCAAGACGAGTACCCCGTTGTGCCCTCCAAACCCAAAGGAGTTGCACATGGCCACGTCCACCTGCCCCTTGCGC
Organism: Bacillota bacterium; assembly: GCA_024653485.1. NCBI lineage: Bacteria > Bacillati > Bacillota > Bacillota bacterium. The sequence goes on from JANLFY010000003.1 coordinate 220,499, forward strand.
GCCACGTTTGGCACGTAGTCCAGATCGCACTCGGGGTCCGGGTCCTCGTAATTGATGGTAGCAGGGATCAACCCGGTGGAGATGGCGAACAGGCACGCGGCCGCGCCTACGCCCCCCGCCGCCCCGAGGAGGTGACCTGTCATCGACTTGGTCGAACTTATCGCCACCTTTGGCGCCAGGGGACCGAACAACTCCTTTATGGCCATCGTCTCACACCTGTCGTTCAGGGGCGTCGAAGTGCCGTGGGCATTGATGTAGTCGACATCGGCCGGAGAGAGCCCCGCGTCGACAAGCGCCCTCTGCATCGCGAGCAGAGCACCCTTGCCCTCGGGGTCTGGCTCGACTATGTGGTGCGCATCATCGCTCGCGCCGTACCCGACCATCTCGGCATAAGGGTCCGCCCCACGCCTAAGCGCATGATCGAGCCGCTCCAGGACCAACACGACGCTGCCTTCTCCCATTACGAATCCGTCGCGTCCCCTGTCAAACGGCCGACAGGCCTTCTCGGGCTCATCGTTCCGGCGAGACATGGCTCGCAACGCGCAGAACCCGGCAAACCCCGCGGGCGTGATCGCAGCTTCGGCGCCCCCTGCCAACACGACGTCTGCGTCACCCCTCTGAATCACCCGGAACGCTTCGCCGAGGGCGTTAGTGGCCGCCGCGCACGCGGTCGAAACGGTGATGTTGGGGCCTCTGGCGCCGGTGAATATCGCCACCTGCCCCGAAGCCATGTTCGGGATCATCATCGGGATGAAGAACGGACTCACTCTCCGAGGCCCCTCAGCCTGCAGCGCCCCTACTTGCTCCTCGAGCACCTCCAGGCCGCCGATGCCGCATCCCATCACAACGCCGACGCGGTCCCGGTTGGAGCCGTCGACGGTGAGCCCGGCATCGGTCAGAGCCAATCGCGCAGCCGCCACGGCAAACTGCGTGAACCTGGCCAGTCGGTGAGCCTCGCGCTCCGTCATGTAATCGGTGGCGACGAAGTCGCGCACCTCGCCTGCCATCTGCGTCCTGAAAGGAGAAGGGTCGAACCTCGTCACCCTTCCGATACCGTTCCGTGACGTCCTCAGGCCATCGAAAAACGCTTCACGGCCTATCCCGATGGGGGTGACCACGCCCAGGCCCGTCACCACCACTCGCTCAGTCATTCCCTCACCCCACACAAAGCTCCCCCGGCACCCTTCTCAAGCGTGCAGGCCGATCTCTGGACTTACTCCTCGTCGCCAACCCTCTCCAGAATGAACTCGACGATGTCCTGAACCGTCGTGTCTTCCGCGATCTCCACGTCAAGGGTCCCGAGGTCGAATTCCCGGTCAAGTTCATCGCCGATGCTCATCCTCGTGGCAGAGTCGGCGTACAGGTCGTTCATCGTGGCGTCCCACGTCACCAACGATTCGTCGACCTTCGCCTCGCGAACGATGATCCTTTTGACCTTCTCGAAAATCGCCTCCGCTTTCGGACTCACCTCACCCATTTCCTTCACCTCCATTGATCCTGCTCTTGGCGGCCGGAGAGCCGCTCGCCACATCACATCGCCATGCCTCCGTCCACGCAGAGGACCTGGCCGGTTATGTAGCCCGCTTCGTCCGACGCCAGGAAGACGCACGCGGCTGCCACTTCCTCAGCCGTGCCCGGGCGGCCCAGCGGCACGCCGGCAAGCAGCCTCGCCTTCACGTCGTCCTTCAGAGAGGCAGCCATGCCGACGTCTATGAGCCCGGGCGCGATGGCGTTCACCGTCACACCTCTCATGGCCAGTTCGCGGGCTGCGGCCTTCGTGAGGCCTATTACGCCCGCCTTGGCCGCGGAGTAGTTGGCCTGCCCGGCGTTCCCCGTGACACCGGCCACAGACGAGATGTTTATTATCCTCCCGTGGCGCTGCCTAAACATCCTCTTCCCCACGGCTCGGGTGAAATTGAACACTCCGGAGAGGTTTACGCGCATCACTTCCTCCCACTCGGCGTCGGTCATCCTGATGAGAAAGTTGTCCCGCCGTATCCCGGCATTGTTGACGAGGATGTCTATGCGGGAGAACCGCTCGCAGATGCGCTCGCAGGCCAGTTCCACATCGTCGGATGACGACACGTCACACGCGAGGGCAATGGCCTGCCTGCCCATCTCCTCGATCTTCCGGGCGAGATCCTCGGCGGCGGCAAGATTGCGCCCGGCCACCACTGCTACCGAGGCTCCTTCGCGTGCCATCGCCTCCACACAAGCCCGTCCTATCCCACCAGACGCTCCCGTCACAACGGCGACTTTGCCCGCCAGCCTCATATTACCGGACCCCCTTGATGAATTCAAGCGCATCTTCCATAGGGGCCGACGCCTCCGCCGCCACAGCTTGTGCCTCCGGCACGATGCGCCTGACCAGGCCCGTGAGCGTCTTTCCCGGACCGGCCTCCACGAATGCCCGCGCCCCTGTCTCCCACATGTACCTGACAGACTCCTCCCAGAGGACGGGAGAGGACATCTGTTTCACAAGCATCTCCCGCAACTCGTCCGCGTCGCACGACGCCCGTCCGGTCACGTTGCACACAACAGGCACGGCCGGCGTTCCCAAGTCCACACCCCTGAGTTCGGCCTCGAACGCCGAAGAAGCGCTGGTCATCAGCTTCGAATGAAACGGCCCGCTCACCCTGAGCGGGATGACGCGCCGCGCCCCTGCGCGGGAACACAACTCGCCGGCCACCCTCACCGCGCCTGTTTCGCCGGAGATAACCACCTGATCCGGCGCGTTGAAATTCGCCGCGTTCACGTCGCCCGCGCCCGAATTGCGGGCATCTTCACAACAGCGCACGACGTCAATGCGCCCCAGGCCGACGATGGCGGCCATCGCCCCCACGCCCGGCGGCACGGCGGCCTGCATCAACTCTCCGCGCCTCCTCACGAGCCGGACTGCCTGGCTGAACCCAAGACAACCGGCCGCGACGAGCGCCGAGTACTCTCCGAGACTGTGGCCGGCGACGATGCTCGGCTGCATCCCCATGGATTCCAGCACCCTGAAGACGGCCACGCTCACCGTGAGCACAGCGGGTTGGGTGTTCTGAGTGAGGGCGAGATCCTCAGCGGATCCCTGAAAGCACAGTTCGGACAGGCGGAAACCAAGAGCATCGTCTGCCTCCTCGAACACCTGCCTAGCCTCGGCGTACCGTGATGCCAGCTCCTTACCCATTCCCACGTATTGTGCGCCCTGCCCGGGAAACACGAGGGCTATCCTATTCACCGAACTCACCCTTGCACCAGCGGAGGATGGCAGCCCCCCAAGTGAGGCCCGCCCCGAAGGCGACCAACAGGACGCGGGCGCCCTGCTTGAGCTTGCCACTCCTTGACGCTTCGTCCAACGCTATCGGAATGGAGGCTGCGGACGTGTTCCCAAACCTCGCCACGTTGGAGTACACTTTCTCGGGAGTCCCAAGTCGCTCCGCCGCGAGATCGAGGAGCCTCTGGTTCGCCTGGTGAGGGATGACCAAGTCCACGTCGTCCTCAGTAAGCCCTGCCTTGGCGATCACTTCTCGGGTCGCGTCCACCATCACCCTCACGGCGAACCTATAAACCTGGTTGCCCTGCATGTGAATGTAGTGAAGGCCTTCCTCCAGCGTATCCCGGGACGCCGGGTGGGCCGACCCCCCTCCTGGGAGCGTGAGCAGGTCGCCCCGCGTGCCGTCCGCGCCAAGCGTACAGGCGATGACCCCGTCGCTGCGCTCGAGCGGCCTCACGAGGACCGCCCCCGCGCCGTCGCCGAAGAGCACACACGTGTTACGATCTTTCCAGTTCACGATCCTCGAGAGGGTCTCGGCGCCAATGACCAAGACGTTGTCATAAGTCCCCGCCGCCACCAGGCTGTGGGCGACTGAGAGTGCGTATACGAACCCAGTGCAGCCCGCCCCGATGTCGAACGCCGCCGCCTGAGAGGCGCCGATCTTGCCCTGAACGACGCACGCGCACGACGGGAACGGCATGTCCGGGGTCACGGTGGCGACTATCACGAGATCTACGTCCTTGGCTGGCACCCCGGCGTCCTCGAGCGCAAGTCTGGCGGCCCGCGCCGCGAGGTCCGAGGTGACCTCGCCATCGCTCGCGATGCGTCTCTCTCTGATCCCCGTGCGCTCAACTATCCAGGCGTCGCTTGTGTCTACCATCTTCTCGAGATGGAAGTTGGTCAGGACTGTCTCTGGCACTGCGGCGCCTGTTCCCGCGATGCCGGCCCCGCGGACGGTCTTCGCGCTAGCTTCCAACTTCGTTTCCTCCTTCGTATCCCCCGGCCGAGACCATTTCCGCTATGGAATTCACTACTCCCCCGTCGCACGCCGACTTCGCGGCGCGAATTGCGTTCGCAATCGCCTTCGCCTTCGAGCGTCCGTGTGCTATCACGGTCACGCCGTTCACGCCCAACAGCAGGGCTCCCCCATACTCCGAGTAGTCCATGCGCTTGGCGAGGGACTTGAGAGCAGGCCTTGCCAGCAAGGCTCCGATCTTGTACACCACGCTCTTGTTGATGGAGGCCTTCAACATGCTTACGATGGCCTCGCCCACGCCTTCCGCCAGCTTGAGGGCGACGTTCCCCGTGAACCCGTCGGTCACCACCACATCCGCCCTGCCAAATGGGATGTCCTTGCCCTCGATGTTGCCGACGAAGCCAAGGTCCGCTTTGGAGAGGAGCGCGTGAGCGGCGACCACGAGTTCCGTGCCTTTGGTCTCCTCTTCACCATTGCTCAGGAGAGCGACTCTTGGCCTCGGTATCCCCATGACGCTCTTGGCGTACGCCGCGCCCATCTGGGCGAAGGTCAAGATATGATGGGGCCTGCACTCAGAGTTGGCCCCCGCGTCGATGAGGAGGCAGTACCCAACCGTGGTAGGAAACACCGTGGCTATCGCAGGCCTATCCACACCCCGTATCCGCTTCTGTCTCATGATGGCGGACACCATGGCCGCTCCCGTGTTGCCCGCTGACACCATAGCTGAAGCCTCGCCCCTCCCGACGAGGTCCGCAGCGACCAGCACCGATGCATCGCGGGTTTTCCGGAGCGCCTCGACGGGATGGTGCTCGTCCATGGAGATCACACCGCCCGCATGGACCACCGAAATCGAAGACCCTTTCGCGCCTCCGAGCGCCGCCAGTCTCCTCTCAATGGCCTCTCTGTCGCCGACGAGCACGACGTCCACGTCAAGCTCTTTCGAGGCCAGCACGGCGCCGGCCACCGTCTCATCCGGGGCGAAGTCGCCTCCCATCGCGTCAAGGGCGATCCTCATCCAACTTACCCCCCTCACAACTTCCCTTGGTCGTGCCCTCCCCAGGCGAGGAATCCAGCGCAAACACAACGAACTCGCCTCTGAACACGTCCTCGTCAGCGACTCTCGAGACCACGTTCACGTGGTACCTCCGACCCACCCTTTCCGTGACTCGAGCTTTCGCCACTAGCCTATCACCGGCCCTGACAGGTCGCAGGAACCTTACGTTCGCGGTGCCCGTCAGGGCGACTTCCGCGTCCACGAGCGCGACAGCGAGCGAGTTGGCCTGTGCGAAGATATGGTGTCCCCTTACGACGCCCGTCCGCCTGAAAGCCATGTCGGCCGTTGGCTCGAGGATCGAAACGCCCTCTTGCCCCAGCACCACGTGCACAAGGTCCCCTATGACCTCCCCCGTCATCACCGACCGCACGTTCTTTGTGGCTTCCTCCGCCACTCTTCTCGTGCGTTCACGCGATTCGGGGATCCCCAGTTCCAGTCTGTCGAGACGGATCGTCTGCACGCTGACGCCCAGTTTCTTCGCAAGCTCCCTGTCGGTAACGAAGGGATCCCCCTCGAGCATCGCTCGAAGGCGCTCATGACGCTCGGACTTGGATGGTTTCGCGCCCAATGGGCTATCGCTCCTTGAAGAGGGGCCATCCTGCGCGGAAGGAGCGACCATCGATCAGATCGCCACCCCTCCTGGAATCCCGTTGAGACCACGTATTAGTATCTGCTACTAATTCAGTATACACTGCCTCCCCAACGTTTGCAAGCCCGAGCCGCCGACTTTGGGGACGTTCACAGACCAAGAGTTCGGAAAGCGACAGAGAGCATGGACGAGGCCTGCGCAGGACCTCGCACCGTTGCGCACCGTAGCCATGGAGACGAGCGGTCTACCAAAAAAGCAAGCCCGATGGGCGAGCATTCTCACCGAAGCCCGCCTCGGGCAACTTGCCACGACCAATTTCAAGAGGGAAAAACCTCGACGTGGAGAAGTCGGGTCCCGACCGAACCTCCCGCAAGACCGCGAAAACCCGGACAGTGAAGGGTCTACGCTTCCTTTCTCTTCCTCTTTTCCTCTTCGACCTCCACGACCTCACGCCCATCGTAGTATCCGCATTCAGGGCATACCCGGTGAGGCATTCTCACGGCGTGGCATTTCGGACACTTCGCGAACGCCGGCGGATCGATCTTCCATGTCGCGCGGCGTTTCCTAGTCCTGGATTTCCCGAACTTGCCCTTTGGGTTGGCCATCTCTATTCCACTCCTGTCAGGAAAGGTTTGAGACCGTCTATTGCCGGCATGAGTCTTAGTTGAGCCTCAGTTGCGTGTCGACCTGCGAAGATCGAGGTCCGCCAAGGCTGCCAAACGAACGTCGTAAGACCTTGCAGTGCAATCGCACGGACCGTCGTTGAGGTTCTTCCCGCACGACGGGCACAGTCCCTTGCACTCGTCGCCGCAAACAAGCTTGATGGGTATCGCGAGCGCAAGGCTCTCTCTCACTCCAGGCCCGATATCGACGAGATCGCCTCGATACTCACACACGTCGTTCGTCCGACCGTCATCCTCGGAAGAACGAGCCGGGTGTCCATCATCGCGCCCCCTGACGCACCGTTGCTCGAAATCAGACACCACCTCGAGCTCGAACGGAGCTAGACACCTGTCACACGTGACCGCGAGCCTGGCTCTTGCCTTGCCCTGGACCCACAGGACGCCGTGCCCGGTATTGGTGACTCTCGCTTTCACCTCAACAGGAGCTCGGACCCCTACTTCCCTGCCTGCCGCGGCCAAGCTTCCGATGGGCTCTCGCAGCTCCACGTCGATGCTGGCGCCCTTCGTGTCCTTTATCGTCGACACATCGATCCACACAACGAGCAAGCCTCCGCACAACAACACAAATTATAAGCCAGGGCGTCCCTGGCGTCAAGAAAAAGCCACAGACTGCGGCGATCACCCGCCCGCGGCAGCCTGCCGCACGCACGCCTGGTGAGCGGGATCCTCCTTGCCGGAGCCGTGCAGCTTGCTTCCGAGGAAGTGGATGCAGAAGTGCCCTGGGAACCCGTTGTCTCCGACCGTCTCACCACCATGCGGCATCCCGTTCATGGAGGCCGCGATCCGCCTCCCGGCCACCTCCACCACAATGGGACGTCGGTCCCAGCTCCACCTGCCTCCGAATGCTCTCTTCATGATCGCAGTGTCCTCGGCACTGGCCGGTTCCGCGTCGGCATGAAGATGTCCGCCCCTCCGCCTCACACGAAACGCAAGCCCCGTGCGGACGTCTATCACCGTAGCATCCGACCGGAAAACGCCTTTCACCTCGTCCCAGTGGAGGATCTCAACGGGCCCGCGCCCGCCCCTCGACGGAGAGTCCTCCACGTTGGGAATTCGAAGCTCCTGGCCGACCGCGATTCTGGAGGGATCGCGAATGTCGTTGGTGCGCACAAGATCCTGCACGTCGACGCCGAACCTTTCGGCAATGGCCCATAGGCTGTCGCCCTGGGTCACTCTGTAGGTCCTCACGCGCCCCTCACCGAGCTTGGCCTCAAACCGGTCCCAGGTGGACGCGCCCACCACGCCGTCCACTTGCAGCCCCTGCTCGCGTTGGAAGTCCTCCACCGCGCGCTGTGTGACCTCGCCGAACACCCCGTCACACTCGCCGCTGTAGATGCCGAGAGCCGCGAGTCCCTCCTGCAACAGAACGACGTCCTCCCCCGTCATGCCCCGTCTGAGCACGCGGGAATGCGCGCTCACCGTCGAAGGGCATGTACACACAAAGAGGACGATGAGGATGACTGCAACCACACGCACGCGTCCACGTCCCAGCGTAACCTCACTCAACGCATTCGCCTCCTGACGCCCGCTTCTCCGCGCCGCCCGGCGAACCGGGGCACAGCCATGACTAGCCGACGGTTTCAGAGAGCTCACCCGCCGCGCTGGTTGCAGCCGCTTCACTCGCCTCGAGTCAGATCGCCTCGCCGGCTTCCGCAAGCGTGCAATACACCGCCCGACCCCGGGGACTCCTACCAAATCCTATTATTCTCCGGAAGCGCCATTTCCCCTCCCTGCAATCTCCTCCAACGCCCTCAAAGCGTCGTCGACGTCGTCCACCGCGATCACCTCGAGACTCGTGGCGGCCGTCTTAGCCTCCTCGAGGTTCTCGAAGGGCACCAGGAAGTACTGCGCGCCCGCACGCATAGCGGCGGCGACTTTCTGTTTCACCCCGCCCACAGGTCCCACCACACCGGCGAGATCAATGGTACCTGTGCCCGCGATCACATGGCCGCTCGTGAGATCTCGCGGGTCAAGTTGGTCGAGGATCTCAAGGGCGAACATGAGGCCTGCGGATGACCCCTTTATGTCACGAGGGTTGATGGTGATCGCCAAAGGTAGATCCTGAGTGATGCTGGCGCTGACCAATATCCCCACTGCCGCCCGCGCCCGGTTCTCGGGGTGTGGGACCGTTCGTATCGTGAGCTCTTCTACCTGCCCATCTCTTCTCACGGTGAGGTCTACCGGCGTTCCCGGCTTGCGCGCGCCTATCCTCCTTACGGCTTCGTCTGCGGTCTTCACGGGCCTGCCGTCGACGGCCAAAATGACGTCCCCTTCTCTGAGCAAGCCTTCCGACGGACTTTCCCTCAATACTTCTTCCACCCTCACCGCGGTTTCCACGACCACCTCGATTCCCAGCTTTCGAAGGGCGACCGCTCCCGCGATCACCTCGCTTTCCCTCATCAAGCTCTCCATTATCTTGAGGTACTTGCGGCTGTCGAGGCCAGGTGGAATCTCGCGGCTGCGAGGCACCAGGTCCACGACGGGGGACACTGCGGCGTTCACGAGAGACAGGAGACCCGCCGGACCGCTGGTGACAGCTGTGAGCAGGAATGCGCCCTTCGCGTCCCGGCTCCCCCCTTCCACCTTGACCATCTCCGACAACTTCTCCGCAGGTCCCGGAGAGACGACCACATAGGTCCGGGCCAGATGAAGGTGAGCTCCCCATCCGACCAAGAGGGCACCCGCGAGTGCGACTGCGACCGAGGCCCGCCTCCCGCTCACCAAGCCGCCACCTCCTCCAACACCCTCGCTATCCTCGGCAGGGCGGCGCGGGCCGCAGCTCTGCCTCGATCGATGATCTCTGCCGCAAGGTCCAGCCGCGTGGGACCGATGTCGGTCAGGTCTGGGGCTATCACTACGTCAGCGTCGATTATCCTCTGACGGAGTATGGTGAGCTCCATCAGCTCGATCGCCGTAGTTATCACCTCGAACACGCTGTGTACCGGCTCCTTCCTGTGACGGTCGGGAGCCCCGCCCGCGTTGCCGCCGGCGGATACCGCGATGACCAGATCCGCCCCCATCTCCCGCGCGTGCCGCGCCGGGACTCTATCCAGGACCGCTCCGTCTACTAGGAGACGGCCCCCGACCCTTACCGGCGCCACGATCCCGGGCACGGCGATGCTCGCCCGGATGGCGAGCGCGACCTCACCCTCTCTCAAGAGCAACTCCTCACCAGTCTCTATGTCCACGGCAGTAGCCGCGAAAGGCATGGAGAGGTCGTCAAAGGACCGGCCGCCTGTTAGAACCCTCAGGAATTCAAGAATCCTCTCTCCAGCGATCAGGCCCATCCTTGGGAAGCAGAAGTCCACGAGGTGATCCCACTTGATATGCATCGCAAGCCGCTCCATCATCGCGAGGTCCCTGCACGCGGCATAGATCCCGCCGACAAGGGCGCCCGCGCTCGACCCGACTATCATGTCGACGGGGACTCCGGACGCCTCCAAGACCTGCAGCACGCCTATGTGGGCGAGACCCCTCGCCGACCCAGCCCCAAGGGCGAGGCCTACCTTCGGGCGCGGACCTCGAGCGGACGTCATCCCACCACTCCTCAGAATAGCTCTATTGGCTTTGCGAACTCGATATGCCTTGGGTCTTCGCGCTCCAGCGCACTTCGCCCGCGGCGCGCTGCGCTTCACCAGCAGCTTCACGAGCAGGGTGCAGCTCTGTGAGTCTTCTTTCTCGTGCGCTGAGGGGCAGCGCTTGCTTGTGGCATTCCACCCAGTGGCTAATTAGCATAACACCCCCCCACTCCTAATATACATCTACGGACAACCGGGGAAGGACCCGGCACCTCCCACGGGACGGGGTCAGGCTGCCGGGACACCAAGGAGGCGGGCACGCGATGGGCGGTCGGGCCACCACAAGGCGAGCGACGTACTTGACAGCGGCATGTGCCGCCGTCGTCACCATCGCGATAATCATCCACCCTGACGTGGCGTTTGAGGCCTCAGTGGAGGGTCTGCGACTATGGTGGGAAGTCGTCTTCCCGGCGCTGCTCCCCTTCTTCATCGCCTCGGAAGCGCTCATGGCTCTGGGAGTGGTCCATTTCCTCGGAGTGCTCCTCGAACCCCTCATGAGGCCGATGTTCGATGTCCCAGGAGTGGGCGCGTTCGCGTTCGCCATGGGTCTTACGGGAGGCTATCCGATCGGGGCACGCATTACAGCCAACCTCCGCAAGCAGGACCTGTGCAACCGGATAGAAGGGGAAAGGCTGGTGAGCTTCACGAATACCGCTGATCCCCTCTTCATGGCTGGTGCGGTGGCTGTAGGTATGTTCGGGGTGCCCTCCCTTGCTCCAACAATCTGTGGAGCTCACTACATCTCAGCCGTGATCGTAGGAGTGCTGCTCAGACTCCACGGAGGACCCCAGATGCGCCGTGGGGCGCTGGACGGACGCAAGGAGAACATATTCTCGCGGGCTTTCAATGAACTGTATCGAGCGCGGGAAGCAGACGGGAGAACCCTGGGGCAGCTTCTCGGGGACACCGTGAGAGACTCGGTGAACAGCATGCTCCTGGTTGGCGGGTTCATAATCATGTTCTCGGTGATAATCCGAGTTCTCACCGTGGCCAGGATGACGGAGCTCCTCGCAGTCCCGCTCACGGTCGTGTTGAGCCCACTCGGCCTCGACCCGGCTCTAGTGCCAGCCCTGGTGAGTGGCTTCTTCGAGATAACCCTCGGCTCGGAATTGGCAAGCAAGGCCGCGGCGCCCCTCATTCAGCGCTTGGTGGCGGCGAACGCCATAATAGCTTGGTCCGGACTGTCGGTCTTCGCTCAGGTTACCACGATGTGCAGCGGCACGGACATCCGGATGGCCCCGTACGTCGCTGCTCGCGTTCTGCAGGCGGCCATCAGCGCGGCTGTCACCATCCTGCTGATGAGCCCCGTTGGCCGCACTCTCGCCCAACTGGTCGTCCCAGCCTTCGTCGCTCAGGCGCCCGGCGGACGAGTGTCTTTCGTCACGCACATCGGCGTGTCGTTCTCCGCCTTCGCCCGACTTCTGGGCCTCATGATCGTGGTCTCTCTCGTGATTTGGTCGCTCCGACGCATACGCGTCGTCACTCTGCGGGTGAAGAGCAGGACTACCCCTTCCTCTTCAGTTCCTCGACGCCGCGTCTGACCACCTTCAGAGTCTTCTGGAGGCTCTCTTCCATCTTCAGGAGGGTCTGGGCAGCGTATTCATCGGCCCCACTCCTTATCTCGCTCGCCTGGGCCCTCGCCTCTGCTATTATCCTCGCCGCCTCGGCCTCCGCTGCCTTGACCACTTCCTCCTGGGAAACCAGCGCCCCAAGATGTTCCTTGGCCGACGCCCTCAACCTTTCCGCCTCGGCTGCGGCTTCGGTGAGGATGCGGTCCTTCTCCGCCAGCACCGCCTCCGCGTGCTTCACTTCCTCCGGCAACGCGATGCGTATCTGGTCCAGTAGCTCCAGCATCTCATACCTGTCCGCCAACACCCTGTTGAGGAGCGGCACCCGTCGAGCCGTCTCAATCGTTTCCTCCAGCCTGTCCAGAAGATCCACGATCTTGGTCTTACCCACCACTGCTCCCCCTCGTCACGCCCGCCTCACGTGGCGGGACGGAACTTGTCGGCGAGGCGGCGCGCCACTTGATCTGGCACGAAACCCCTCACGCACCCGCCGAAGCGGGCTACTTCCTTCACCATGCTCGAACTCAGGAAAGCATGCTCATTGGACGTCATCATGAAGACGGTCTCGATGCCTCCCCCGATCTTGCGGTTCACGGAGGCCATCTGAAACTCGTATTCGAAGTCAGACAGCGCGCGCAGGCCGCGAACTATCACGCGCGCGCCGTGCTGCCGGGCGAACTCCACTAAGAGCCCGGAGAAATGTGCTATCTCCACGTTCGGCAGATGCCCGAGGGTCTCCCGCAGCATCTCGGTGCGCTCATCCACACTGAAGAGCGCGTCCTTGGCCGGGTTGTTCAACACCGCCACCACTACCTTGCCAAACACCCTCGATGCGCGCTCCGCGACGTCGATGTGACCGTTGGTCACCGGATCAAAACTGCCCGGGTACACCGCTGTGACTACTTGCATCACCCCCATCGTTCGCCCTGTAAAACGACACGAGCGTGTCACCGAATCTTTCCTGCCTTACCAATTTTACATTCGCGCAGAGATATGGCATCTCCTGCCTACGTTCGTGCCGCGCCACTACAACACCGTCCTGCTTGACCACACCGTGTTTCGCTATGAGCTCGAGGGTCATGGGAGCAAGGCCGTGACCATATGGAGGATCGAGAAAGACGATGTCGAAGGGTTCCTCCCTCCCCGCCAGCACGCGCACGGCCCACCTCACGTCGGCGTGGATCACCCTGGCCGGTCCCGCAAGGCAAGTCTCCTCCAGGTTCCGACGGATTACACCCACCATTCTCCGGTCACACTCGACGAAGACGACGAACGCCGCGCCCCGGCTAAGCGCCTCGATACCGACCGACCCCGTCCCGGCAAAGAGATCCAGACATCTCGCACCAGTTACGCTAGGTGCGAGGATGTCAAATATGGATTTCTTCACACTGTCCGTCATCGGGCGCGTTCTCATCCCGGGCGCACCGAGAAGCCGCTTCCCTCTTGCCTTTCCCGCTATCACGCGCATCTCTGATAGTATACCCCGTAGTAGAAAACATGGCACAAATTACCATGCAAAAACCTGAATAAGCCGTCGGATGGCGCGCAAACTAGCATCGAAAGAAGAGCCGAGGAAAACGGCACCCAGACGGTGCCGGGGTTCCAAAACCCTCCCCCATAAGCTCTTCCTCCGGTTTCTCCTCTCCCACGGGATGACGGTCGCAAGACCGTCGTCTTATTTCTGCCGTTGTTTTCTTCTATCATCGGCCTCGCAGCGACATCGGCATAGAAAGGCCCGGACGGGTTCACGGTCCCCCCCGGGCCGAGGAGATCGCACAGCGTGCGCCTCGCATCTAGGTGCGATCCGAGCGCTGGCCGCCGCACCTAGCTTGCGGGATGAAACGCGACAGCGATGGTGCCTGGCCCGGCGTGCGAACCGATCACGGATCCAATCGTCGTGACTATCGTCTCCTCACAGGCAAGCTCCTTCTCTACCGCGTCTTTCACTACCGAAGCTTCATCGGGTGACGCGGCGTGAACGACCGCCACTCTCAGTCTCTTGTCGGCAGGCGCATGCTTTCCCACCGCATCGACCAGTCTCGCCAGGATCTTCTGCCTTGAGCCACGCACCTTCTCGTAGGGTGCCACCTCTCCGTCTTGCATCCAAAGAAGCGGACGTATCGACAGCAACGTGCCGAGGAACGCAGTGGCCTTCCCTATCCGCCCGTTCTTCTCAAGGTACTCGAGGGTATCCACCGTGAAGAAGACCTTCGTGATCCCGATGAGCTCCTCAACCCTCGCCACGATCTCTCCCATTCCCGCGCCGGCCGCGGCCATCCTTGCCGCCTCCAAGACCAGAAGGCCCGTGGCGGCAGACGCAAGTCGTCCGTCGATCACGCGGACCGGTGCCCCTTTCAACTCTCCTGCGGCGATGACCGCGGACTGATACGTCCCTGACAGCTTGCTCGAAAGATGGATGGACACGACTCCGTCCGACCTCGAGACGAGCTGCTCGTACACGACAGCGAAGTCGCGCGGCGATGGTTGGGAGGTTCTCGGGAGGACACTGGTCGAGGCCAGTTTGGCGTAGAACTCCTCGCTCGAGAGGTCCACACCGTCGCGGTAGACCTCGTCCCCGAAGTGCACGAAAAGCGGCACGACCGTGATCCCTAACTCCCTGTACAGGTGCGGCGGAAGATCGGCGGTGGAGTCCGTCACTACCGCAATCTTGGCCACAGGCCTCCTCCTCCTTCTTGCTGCATACGAGACGCGACCCGAAAGCCAGCACGAGTCCCGGATCTACCGCGCGAGCCCCACCATGTCTCGACGACGCCCGGTCAGCCCGAAGCCCGTGAAGCAATCCCATGATCCAGCCCCGAGTGTCCCTCTACTCGGCGGACATGATGTAGTAGTACAGCGGCTGCCCGCCGTAGTGCACCTCTACCTCGCAGTGGGGATAGATGTCGGAAAGCCGCTCCCCAAGCGCCTGTGCTTCGGTGGCGCTCACGTCCTGCCCGTAATAGAGCGTGAGCAGAGAGCTCTCCTCCGTCACCATCTGGCTCGCGAGGCTCATTGCCACCTCATCGCGGTCCTTCCCCGCCGCGCAGATGTCCCCATCCTTGATTCCAATGACGTCGTTCTGGTCTATCGAAAACCCGTTCACGCTCGAACTGCGCACCGCGTACGTCACTTCGCCGGTGCTCACATGGCTCAGAGCCTCGTTCATTGCTCGCGCATTCGCGGCGATGTCGGACGCGGCGTTGAAAGCGACCAGTGCTGCAACTCCTTGGGGGATGGTCTTCGTTGGGACGACGGAAATCGCCTTGTCCTCCACAAACTCCCTGACCCTGTCAGCAGTGAGGATCACGTTGCTGTTGTTAGGAAGGATGATCACGCTCTTGGCGTTGACTCGTCGGGCAGCGTTGGCGAGCTCTTCGATGGAAGGATTCATGGTCTGTCCACCCTCGACCACGACGTCGGCGCCCAGGCTCCGGAGGATGGTCGCCAGCCCCTCGCCCACAGCGACTGCGACTATCCCCACGGGCTTCTCGACCGCCTCGGGTCGGGGTCTCGCTTCAGCGGGCACGCTCACCCCGGCCCGCGCCGCGCGCGTCTCAAGCAGACCGCCGTTCCGCTGTCCGCCGACCCCGACCGGACGCCCGGGAGGGCCCATCGCCTCGAACTCATCATGTTGGTCAGCCATGTTGTTTATCTGAATCTCGTGAAGGTCCCCGAGGCGCAGGCAGTACTCAAGGACGCGACCGGGATGGTTCGTGTGCACGTGGACCTTGGCGACGTCGCTCGTTCCCACCACGAGCAGACAATCCCCGGCGTCGGCCAACTCCTGCCGGATGCGGTCGAGGGGCAGAGACCTCCCCTTGAGGAGGAACTCTGTACAGTAGCGGAACCTGAGGCTCTCTTTGACCGTCGCCTCTGACTGCGCCTGCCGCGCAGCCTGACTGGACCCCGTTGCGCGGGCGACCTGAAGCAGGGGCTCCTGACGGCCCGCAGTCATTTCCCCCCGGAGGGCTTTCACCGCGCCCTCCCAGAAGAACACCAACCCCTGCCCCCCGGCGTCGACCACGCCGGCCTCTCTCAACGTCGGGAGCAGTTCCGGCGTCCGCTCAAGCGCGGCGCGCGCGTCCTCGAGCACCTTCTCCGCAAGCGCCAGCACGTCGAGGCCTGCCCGTACGCCTTGCGTCGCGGAACGGGCTGCCTCCCGCGCCACGGTCAACATGGTCCCCTCGACAGGCTTCATGACGGCCTTGTAGGCCATGGCAGCCGCGCTCTGCAGAGCCTGCGCGAGGTCCTGAGCCCGAAGTTGAGCCTTGCCCTCGACCCCTTTCGCGAAACCCCTGAGAAGCTGCGAGAGTATCACGCCCGAGTTGCCCCGCGCCCCCATCAGGGAGCCCATGGCTGCAGCGTCCGCCACCTCCGAGAGCGTCGTCCCGCCCGCCTTCTCCGCCTCGCGCACGGCGGACAGCAAGGTAAGGTGCATATTCGTCCCAGTGTCGCCGTCGGGAACCGGGAACACATTGAGAGAGTTCACGAATTCCTTGTTCGCCCCAAGCCATTCGGTGCCGGCCGCGATCGCGCGCGCAAGATCACCAGCATCTAGCAAATCACGCCCCAACGCGCCAACCTCCTGTTGCCGGTCACGTGCGCTTATCCTGTCGGACATGCGTCACCCTCACACCCTGAACAGTGATGTTCACTCTCGCCACCTTGAGGCCGGTCATGCTTTCAACCACGTAGCGAACCTTGTCCATGACGTTCTGAGCGACCTCGGTGATCTTCGTGCCGTACTCGACGATGATGTACAGGTCTATGACGACCTCATCGCCGGCCAGCTTCACCTCGACGCCGCGGCTCAGGTTCTCGACGCCGAGGAGCTCCGCGATCCCGTCCTGGATGTTCCGTGAGGCCATTCCGACCAGGCCATAGCACTCAGTCGCGGCCATGCCCGCGACGAGCGCGATCACCTCGTCTGAGATGGTTATCTGGCCAAGCTCGGTGCTGACGTCTCTGCCCATGAACCGCCATACCCCCTGCCGTGCCCCACGAAACGGAGCCCAGGTAAGAAAGCCAGCCGCTTCTACATTCTCCGCACCAGGTGAAATTCCTTTTCGCTATCCTATGCACGTCGACGCCGTGTTTAGAATGCCCTCATTCCTGAGGAGCCTCTGCGCTCGAATACGACCGCGCCAAAGTCACGGATCCAGACCCACCGCACGAACCCTTCGAGCCCCGCCTTCCAGCGATGCCCCGAAAGCCGCGGCGCGCACCGGCGGCCTCAGCCCTCGCTGTGGCGTAACCTATCTCGGCATCGGCTCACGCCAGCCCCAGCGCGCGGGCGGGGGACAAACCCGGCTTCCCCGTGCCGCTTGCGCAGCCTGCGTCGCTATGATACAATACACGTCGGGTCTTTGCAAGACAAGGAGGTGCTCGTTCGTGTCGTACCGGTGCGAGATCTGCGGCAAGAGCCCGCATGTTGGCAGACAGGTGAGCCACTCGGACATCAAGACTCCTCGCAAGTGGCTGCCGAACGTCCGTCGCGTGAAAGCCCTCGTCAACGGCGCCCCGAAGCGCATCTATGTGTGCACTAGGTGCTTGCGCTCCGGAAAAGTGGAGCGCGCCCATTAGTCACCCTAGCCTCGTGTCCCACCTGAAGACTCATGGTGCTTCGGCAGAGCCCGTGCCCGGCGTCTCCCGGAACCCGATACCGCTCGATGGCTTGCTTGCCGCGCCATCCGGCCGGACGGGTTCTTGTCGTTTTCGCGTGCCACTTTGCGTGCCCGGAGCCCGGAGAAAGATCGGGAGGCATACCCGGGTAAGCACCCCGGGTAAGTACGCTGGCAGCGCGTGTCTCGGCCGGGCGCAGCCATACCTGGCCTCGGCGAGGCCTTCCTTGCGCCCATGCTCGGTGCACGGAGGGAGCCAGGGCGCTGTCGGGCGCCTGAGTCCGCGCGATAGGCGGCGTCACAAGCGCCCCACTTCGCTTTAGAGCAGCGGTTTCACGATTTCCTCGAGCTCTGCGCGACTCGTCATCCCCACGATCCGCGACCTGATTGTCCCAGACCTGTCCACGATGACGGTGGTCGGTATCGCCTCGACTTCATATGCGTTTGCGACGTCTCCTGAGAAGTCGCAGACGATGGGGAAATCCATCTGAGCGTCCTTTGCGAAATCTCTCACGTGGTCCTCTGGCTCTCGAAGGTTCACCGCCAGCACAACGACTCCCTTGTCTTTGAAATCATCGTGGAAGCCAACAAGGTCTGGAATCTCCTCCCTGCACGGCGGGCACCATGTGGCCCAGAAATTCACGACTGCCACGGCCTTGTCCCGGTAACTTGCGAGAGAGACTTCGGTTCCATCGAGAGCCCTGAGTGTGAAGTTGGGCGCGAGCCCACCCTCTCCCGTCGACGGCGAAGGCCCTATCCCCGTGCCCTGCGGCCGGTTGGTGACTACGTACCCGACGGTGCCAGTGATAAGGAGAATACCGATGAGCAGGAGCATTCTTTTCGTTCGCAATTGTCCCCCTCCCTTGAAAGTTTCTGAGGCGTCTCGGCTCCATCATAATACCCCATAGGGTATATTGCAATGCGTTCTTCTAGCTCCGTGCCGCAACCGCACACCGGACTCACCCTGTGCCCAGAGATGCAAAGAGCGCACGGAAACCCCGTGCGCTCCACACCGCCGAATCGGGGCGGGTCAAGGCTGGGGAATCGCGAGCCCTGGAACCCCGTGATCGGAGACCTTGACATCCGGATAGGTGTCCTTGATGATCTCCGTTATCGTCCGGATGGACCTGATCTTCAGCCTCGCGAGGTCCGCGAGAGCGGCCTCGGACGCGCCCCACGGCGCGTACATTCCCACGCTCGTGCCGCTCTCCATCTTGAAATAGCACGGCGCGGCGACCCTGGCTATCTCAGGGGTCTCATAGAACCTGTTCATGCCACCCCAGGTATCGAATATCTGAACGTGGACGTCCATGGGAATATCGATGACCTTCCTCATCGCGGCCAAGGCGGCAAGGGAGCTGTCAGCAATTGGGTTGAAGGTACCCGCCCCAAGGCCCTGCAACAGCCTTGCCCCTGCGGCGTTGGCATGACCGGCGAATATCGACACTTTGAACGTCACGTCCTGAGGTAGATCGCCGTTCTTCTTCATCTCGTTCAGCACCATGAGAACGCCCTCATCCCACACCAGGAACCCGCGGAACCCTATGTCCACGGCACGCATCACGTCGTACACGAAGTGCGCGACCATATCGCAGCCTCGCAGTCGCATGCCGCAGACGGCCCCTTCAGGGGTGGCGATCTGCCTCCCTGAATACCACGTCGGCCTCGGCCCGGGAGTGAGGATGACCTCGATCCTCTCGTCGTGGGCCACCCTTGCGAACTCAGCAAGCTCATCGCGAGTAGCCCAAGTCGCCCCCCGTACCACTGATATGGCTCTGTGGAACGGAACCCTTTGCTTCTTGGCCTCATCAACACAAGCTCTGAGGACCGCCGTGGTCTCGATACCCGAGACTTCCACGCGCCAGTGCGCCCCGTCGGGGAACCTCTTCGTCGAACTCGGCAGTTCTGCCAAGTCGCGGCCTGGAATGCCAGCCCGCTCCAGAGCTTCGCGCACGCTCCTCATATCCAAGTGGCAACACCTCCGTGCAGCACATGTCCCTCCGGACTCCTCCGCCCGCCTGAGCGTTCGCCGGCTGTCGGCTGTCACCGGTTGTCAAGGGACTTCAAGAACTCCGCAAGCTTGTCCGGCTCACCCTCTTTCATCTTGTACGTGTGCTTCTCCTCGGGGAACTTGAGCTCCCTCACATCGCGTACGTATTCGCTTATGGCGGCGGTGATGACCTCAGCCAGGTTGGCGTACTTCTTCACGAATTTGGGCGTGAACGCTTCGACGAGCCCCAACATGTCCCCGTTGATGAGGAGCTGGCCGTCGCACTGCAGCCCCGCGCCGATTCCCAGGACCGGTATGCTGAGCCGCTTCGTTATCGCCTCGCCCACCTCTGGTGGGATCGCCTCCAGAAGCAGGGCGAACGCTCCGGCCTCTTGAATCGCCATGGCATCCAGGACAAGCTCGCGGGCAGCCTCCGCGGTGCGCCCTTGCGCCTTGAACCCACCGAGCTGACCGGAGCTCTGAGGAGTAAGACCTATGTGCCCCATGACCGGAATGCCCGCGTCAACGATGGCCTTTATCTGGCTTATGACCCTCCTGCCGCCTTCCAGCTTTATGGCGTCCATCTGGGCTTCCTTGAGGAATCGGCCGGCGTTCTCGACGGCTTTCTCAACTGAAGACTGGTAAGACATAAAGGGCATGTCGCCGATGACGAAGGTGTTTGGAGCACCCCTTCTCACGGCCCGGCTGTGGATGATCATTTCATCCATGGTGACAGGGATCGTCCCGGGAAGCCCGTACACTACCATACCGAGAGAGTCCCCCACGAGGAGCATGTCGATGCCCGCCTTCTCGGCGAACGACGCAATGGGAAAGTCATACGCGGTAAGGAAAGTGATCTTCTCCCCTTTGCGCTTCATGTCCACGAAATCGAGAACCGTCTTCTTCGCCAAGCCCAGCCCCCTCCTTCTGTCACTTGCTTGACAGCGACACGCGCTTTCCCAGACTTCACCAGACCAGCTTGACATCGTCGAGCAGGGTGGTCCACGCCCACCCCGAGCACTCGAACCTTAACGACTTCAGGACCACTGGCCTTGGGACCAGCACGCTCAGGTTGTATGACCTGGATGTCCACCTCCCGAGCTCCACGAACTCGGCAAAGCTGTCTATACCCCCCTCCGATGGCAGGTGGAAGTAGTATGCTTTCACGAATGAATGCTCGACGCGGTTCCGATCGAGGTACGTCAGGATCACTTTCAAGGGATAGGTGGAGGCGGTCGTGTACTCCTTCAGCGTATAGTCATCGAGGCGAAGGTCGAAGGACAGGAACACCAACCCCGACGCTGGCACCTCCGCGTCGATCCTCTGCTCGATCGCGCACGACCCCATCTCGAACGTGGGAGGCCGCGTGATCCTGAGAACGTGCTCACGCTGACCGTCAGCCACCACAGACCAGGACGCCGCCCGCGACCCCGCTGCCTCGCTGTGGCTCCATGACCAACCGGCAAGACCACCTGCCGCAAACCCGCCGTTCGCCGGAACTGCCACGGGCGCAGGGGGGCTCTTCGTCGTCGTGAAAGACCACGAGTAGTCCTGTCCCATCTCAGTGCCCTGAGAGTCTCTCGCGCTCCCGCTCACCGTGATCCTGTAGGTCGTGGAGTACCTCAGAGGTTTCGCCGGGATCACGACCATGATCGTCTTGTTGTTCAGGAATTGCCAGCTCGCCGGGAATGCGAGTTCCGGCGCGGGCGAGATCGTAACTGCCCTCATGGCGGAGGCTTCATCCATACTCTCGCTGAATACTATGTGAATCGCCGTGTCCACGGGGACGTGCTGCATGCCGTCTGACGGATAAACCTGCACGACCCTGGGGGCCTTGGACTGAGGATCGCTGTCCCCCGCAAGCGTGATCTCGTTCGTCGTCAACGTCCAGACCAACGCCAGCACAAGAGCAACCGCTGCTGAGAATCTAACGGACTTCGGCATCACGTCGCCTCCTCGTCTCCCACCTGCCTGAACGCCCCTTGGCCACAGGTTCGACACGTCACGCACCTAGGCTGAGGAACCGGGACCCGTG
Source organism: Bacillota bacterium (assembly GCA_024653485.1). Taxonomy (NCBI): domain Bacteria; kingdom Bacillati; phylum Bacillota; species Bacillota bacterium. The sequence goes on from JANLFY010000003.1 coordinate 241,852, forward strand.
CCCGGCCGTGCCGCTTTCGTGCCTGACTCCTCCAACATCGATGGGATTCGCTATCGAAGAGGGATCTCCTCCTCTGCGCGCTTCCCGCCGCTCCACCACGACGCCGAGTGCCGCACTCAAACCTTGGCGGCCACGCGGTCACCAATGGCACGAAGCCAATTCCGTTCCGTCATCAATGTGAAGGATGCGCACCGTACGGTCATCGACAACGGCAACCGTGCCGCGTCTGTCCCCCGTCTTCGGGAGAGCCGGACTTCCCGGGTTGAGGATCAATCCGCCCTCCTCCCCGGCAGGCCTCTCGATTACAGGCACATGGGTATGCCCCGTCACCACCAGGTCTGCTCGATAGCGTCGCATGAGACTGACCATGTCTGCGCCGGATGCAAGATGCCCGTGGTGTACCAGGATGTACCTGTGCTCGACCACGACCAGGGCGTAAGGAGCTTGGATCGGCACGTCCAGCACGAGCTGATCGATGTCGGCGTCGCAATTGCCCCTAGCGACGACCAACCGGCCTTCATATGCGTTGATGGCTTCAGCCAGACTCTTCGCATCGTGGCCCTGGGGAAGGGGATTCCTCGGGCCGTGGTACAGCACGTCCCCCGCGTGAAGCAGGACGTCGACCTTCCCGATCACAGCGAGGGCCCTTTCCCACGCCGTGAGGGAACCATGCGTATCGCTTATCACTCCAAGCCTCACAGCAAGACACCTCCCGCGCACGAGCCGAGTGGCCTCGCTCGCTTCCACGCGTCTCCAAGCCTTGCCCCAAGCTCATGAGGCCTCCCCCGCACACAGGGGTCGGACTCATCCCAAGCTCGCAAAGCGCCTTGGCGTGGAGGAGACAGAGCGGCCCGAGCGCATCTCACAAGACTCTCGATGCGGCGACCCTGACGAGCGCGCCGTCATACTTCAGGAGGTCAGCCGCATGTTGCCAGGGCAGGAAACAGGCGGCGGTGATGCCCTCTTCCCATTGGGGCGTCGGTTGCACGTCACCGGCCAAGCCGTCGCCTCCCGTCGGAGTCGTCTCACGCCCAAGGAACCAATAGACGACCTTGTCAACGGGCTCGCCTGTTCCTTCCGAGGCGTAGGTGTACTCGCTCGTGCCGGCGGACCCCAGGATCTCGGCGCGAACCCCCGTTTCCTCTTCCACCTCGCGCAGGGCTGCGACTTCGGGCGTCTCTCCCGGCTCGACCCTCCCTTTCGGGAGCACCCATTCACCGAAACGATTCTTGATGACGAGCACCCGGTCGCCTCTGAAGACGACCACTCCCGCGCTCACCTCGTGTTTCCTTCCAAGCTCACTCATGCTCAGCTCCCGCTCCTTGCGGACAGCTCGATGGCTCCCGAGCGCCCTCTCTGGTTCTCGCGCCTCGTTGCTTGCGCTCCACGCTTATCACAACGTCATGACCGTTGACATCCCACTCCCGAGTCAGCTCTCCACAAGTCCTCGCGGCCGCGACTTCCCCTCCGAACTCGAGTTCCTCCGATAGGGTCTCCTCCATCAAGTAGTCGCGATGGACCTCGCATGCTTCGCGAACATCCGCGTCGGCCCAGAATACGGTGCGGATTCGGTCCTCGATGTTGAAATCAGCCTCCTTCCGCGTCGTTTGGATCTTGTTCACCATCTCGCGCGCGAGTCCTTCCATGACGAGGTCGCGGGTAAGCTCGGTGTTGAGGGCGACCGCAACACCGCCCTCGGATTCCACCGCGTAGCCTTCCTTCTCCACGGTCTCAACGCTGACCTCGTCGCGCGTCACGGTAACCCGCGAGCCCCCCGCGCACACTTGGATCTCGCCGCGCCGTTCCATGGCGTCCACGACTTCTTCAGGATCCATGCTGGAGAGAGCAGACACGATTTCCTTGACGAGCCTCCCATGCTTCGGGCCGAGGAGATCGTACCTCGGCTTGACCTTGAAAGACACGAACTTGCGAGTGTCGCTCGCCGCCCGTACAGCCTTCACGTTCAGCTCATCCCTTATGATGTCCTCCAGCGCGGCGACTGCCCGCGCGCCGACGGGATCTCCAGCGACCACCGCCATCTCGGAGAGCGGCTGACGGTTCTTTATGTTCACTTTATTCCGTGCCGCCCTGCCGAGGGTGACAATCTTCCGGGCAAAGTCCATGTCTCGCTCGAGCTCGGGATCAACGAACGCCGGGTCGCACTCCGGGTAGTCGCATAGGTGAACGCTCTCCGGGGCGCCTCTCCCCCGCTCTCCTTCGAGGTTCCTATAGATCTCCTCCGCTACGAACGGCGTGAACGGCGCGAGGAGCTTCGCCACCCCCACCAACATCTCGTGGAGGGTAAGGTACGCCGCAACTTTGTCGTCGTCCATCTCCGGCCCCCAATAACGCCTCCTCGATCGTCGCACGTACCAGTTGCTCAGGTCGTCTACGAACTCCTCAATCGCCCGCGCCGCGCTGGTGATGTTGTATGCATCAAGCTCGCTCCGGACTTTCCTCGCAAGGACGTTGAACCTTGATATTACCCATTTGTCCAGGAGAGAGCGCCGCTCCACGGCCAGCTCGTGCTGAGCAGGATCGAACCCGTCGACGTTCGCGTACAGGACGTAGAACGAGTACACGTTCCGAAGCGTGGAGAGGAACCTCCGCTGGGACTCGCCCACCGCGTCCATGTAGAACCGCGTGGGGTTCCACGGCGGGTTGACAGTGTACAGATACCACCTGAACGCGTCGGCGCCATAGGTGTCGAATACCTCCCAGGTATCAACCACGTTCCCCTTCCTCTTGCTCATCTTTTGGCCCTCTGAGTCCAGGATGTGACCGAGCACCAAGACGTTCCGGTACGGCGGCCTCTCGAAGAGCAGGGTGGATATGACGAGCAGCGTGTAGAACCAGCCGCGAGTCTGGTCGATTGCCTCGCATATGAAGTCCGCCGGGAAGTGCCTCTCGAACTCCTCCTTGTTCTCGAAGGGATAGTGCCACTGCGCGAACGGCATCGAGCCCGAGTCGAACCACGCATCGATCACCTCTCGCGTCCGCCTCATCGTCCCATTGCACTCGGGGCATCTGAGCTCGACTTGGTCGATGTACGGCCTGTGCAGCTCGAGCCTCTCGGGCAGAAGCGTGGCCATCTCCTTCAGCTCGGCCACACTTCCGACACAGTGCTGCTTGCCGCAACGTTCACATATCCAGATCGGAAGCGGAGTGCCCCAGTACCGTTCGCGGCTTACGGCCCAGTCTATCACGTTCTCCAGGAAATTGCCCATCCGTCCGTCCTTGACGTACTCTGGGTGCCAGTTGATGGCTGCATTGTTCCGCAGGAGGGCTTCTTTCACGGCGGTTGTCTTGATGAACCACGACGTCCGAGCGTAGTACAGGAGAGGTGTGTCACATCTCCAACAGAACGGGTACGTGTGCCGGTGAGTCTCGCTCCGGTAGAGCTTGCCACCCTCCTGTAGCGCTCCGATGATCAGAGGATCTGCATCCTTGACGAACACGCCCTTCCACGGGGTCACCGCGTCGACGAACCGACCCTCGGCGTCCACGAGCTGTACCACCGGAAGGCCGTGCGTCACCGCGGCGGCCATGTCGTCCTCTCCAAATGCGGGCGCGAGATGGACTATCCCCGTGCCTTCCTCGAGGGTGACGAAATCCTCGCTGACCACGAACCACGCCCGCCTGCCAGGATGAGCGAACGGGAAGAGCGGCTCGTATTCCTTTCCCGCGAGGGCCATCCCTGAAAACTCCTCAACCGTCTCGAAATCCTCGCGCACCGCGGCCTCAAGAAGCCCTTTCGCCAGGATGAGCAGCTCGCCGGTGCGAGCGAGCCTTACCTTGACATACGTGAAGTCCTTCGAAACCGCCAATGCCACGTTGGACGGGAGTGTCCATGGCGTTGTGGTCCACACGAGGAAGAACGTGTTGTCCTCGCCCTTGACCCTAAACTTCACGTATACGGACGGGTCCTCGACTTCCGCGTATCCTTGCGCCACCTCGTGGCTGGAAAGGGCGGTGCCGCAACGCGGGCAGTACGGCACGACTTTGTAGCCCTGATAAAGAAGGCCTTTGTCCCATATCTGACGCAACGCCCACCACACTGACTCGATGTAGTCATTGGTGTACGTGACGTACGCGTTGTCGAGGTCGATCCAGAACCCCACGCGCTCAGTCATGCGCTCCCACTCGCGCTTGTACCGGAACACGCTCTCCTTGCACTTCTCGATGAACTTTTCGACCCCATACTCCTCTATGTGCTTCTTGCCGCTTATGCCAAGCTCCTTTTCGATTTCGAGCTCGACCGGCAGTCCGTGCGTGTCCCAGCCGCCTTTCCTGTCCACGTGGTAGCCTGCCATCGTACGGTATCGCGGCACCAAGTCCTTCATGGCCCTTGTCAAGACGTGACCGGGATGCGGCAGAGCGTTCGCCGTCGGCGGGCCCTCGTAGAACACGAATCTCGGGCCGCCTCTGCTCTTCTCCAATGTCTTGTCGAAGATCCCGCCTTCCGTCCAGAACTTCAGAATCTCCTTTTCCATCGCGGGAAAACTCACATCTAGATCCACTTTCCTAAACATCGTCACAAGCCACCTCCGGCACTCTGTTCGTGGACACGCCGCGGCCTGTCCCGCCCCAACCCCAACACCACCTAGAGAAGTGTGGGCATTGCATTGCGATCTAATCCGGAAATCAAAAGCCTCCCGTCCCACATCAAGGGACGGGAGGCAAACCTCCCGCGGTACCACCCGAGTTGGCCGCGTGACATGCGGCCCTCTCACAGGCACAACCCGCCCCGAGACGCGCCCAGGCTCGGGCATGCCCTGCCTCGATATCGGGAGGATCCGGCGGTGTCTACTCTCCACCCGCAAGGAGCTCGGGATTTCGCACCGCAACTCAAGGGTGATTTTCAGCGGCCTCTGAGCCCCGACTCGCACCACACTCGGTTCGCTTCACACCAAAGGCAGCCTACTCTTCCCTCTCATCGCCGTTGATTCTCGTATCGCCTGCGTGCAGCCACGCCACTACTTGAATCGAGTCTACCATAGGAGTTCGGTCGCGTCAACTGCGGTGCGTCGGACCCCTGCGAAGCGGGATTCTCTTTATGAAGGGCAGTTTCGGGGTATCATGTGATACGGTCTTGGGACCCGGCAGAAGGCCCTGACCGCACCTCTCGCACACCTCAGCTCCGTCAGGATTCGCTTCTCCGCAGTTCGGGCACTCGATCACCTCGGGCTCACCTCCCTCTGTGGACCGGGGAAGGCCCCGGTTCCCCCTTATCAATATGCCGGCGGAGCCCTGAGGTGACGACGGTATCACCGGGCCAGTTCAACCTGGATCATGGTTATGACCTTGGTGTCCTGGCCGTTGCCAGCGTAGGTCACTATCTCCGAAGACTCCAGCCTCACCACCCTGCCCGATGCGAGGTGGAACGTTCCCGTGCCCACGTACGTGTAGTCCTTCGAATTCACCCTGCCCTTTCGGGAGATCTCGTACTTGACCTTGAAGGCGTCCTGAGACCCCACGCGCTCGATCCCCTCGAACCTGTATGTGCGCCTCTCGAGCACCAGGCTGCCGCCAGCCGTTGAGTACAGCTCGTCATTCACGGTCCACGTTTCGCCAGGGACCACAGGCCGGTCAGCCAGGATGATCTGAGCGAGCCACAGAGTCTCGACCTGCCGCCCGTCCCACGGTTTAAGGCCTTCTGCTTCAATGATCCGCCCGGTCTTTTCAACCGTGAGATAGTACCTCAAAGGCTCCAGCCTCCTCCCCTCCTTCCCCTCCGGAGTCGAGGTGCCGGAGCACGCCACAGTCTGCCGGATCCTGCCGTCGCCGGTGGGCACGCTTTCCACCTGCACCTCCTCCCTGTAAAGGTTGGTGGTGCGCTTGGATCCGGAGTAGATCGTCTCGCTTATGAGCACCTGGTAGGAAAGAGTCTCACCTTTCCTGGCGTCGTACTGAAGCAGGTACGAAGATGGGCCGGCGGCTTCCGCTCTCCCTTCGCGGTAGACAGGAGCCAAGCCTGTTGCGAGCGCGGTCAGGCCTGCAACTCCCGCGATCAGAATCGTAAGGTGGGCACTATGGCGCCCTGCCAGGGCGCGTCGGCCCCGAGTGCTCTTATACATCGCGGTGTCCCCCTTCGACGGGCCATGGGCCGGCGGGTGACGGCCGAGAACGGATCTCGCGTCCGGACAACCCGCCCTGTACCAGGTCAATTACGCGACCGGACGCACGTTCCCGCTGTCCTGGATTATACAGTACTTCTCATCGTGTGACCAAACTCCTTTTGCGCTCCCGATCGAATCACGTCCCGGGACCGGGTGCGCCGCTTGAGCCGGTCATGACGCGATGTACAGAGAAAAGCCCGCATCGCTCGATGCGGGCAGCCGCCAGACCGACCGGGTCTGCGGCGCGGGTATGAGGTTGGGAGCCGACAACAACATTTCAGAACCGCGCCCGTGCGTGGTAGTGAGTATGCAGAAGCTCGTGGGACCTCTCGCCGAGCGGCCTGCCCAGGAATTCCCTGTAGAGCTCTTGCACAGCCGGGTTGAGGTGGGACTTGCGCAGCGGCATGTGCTTATCCTCTTCGTAAATGGCCGCGATCCTCTTCATCCTCGTCTCATCGTTCGTGGGAATGGGTTGTCCGCCGCCGCCAATGCACCCGCCGGGACACGCCATTATCTCTATGAAATGATAGTCTGCCTCGCCATTGCTTACCCTGTCCAGAAGGCGTCGCGCGTTCCCGAGACCATGAGCAACCGCTACTCGCACGCTCGTCCCGTCCAGGTTCACCTCGGCCTCCTTGACTCCCGCAAGGCCGCGCACAGGCACGAAGTCTATGTTATCGAGCTCGCGGTCCAGCACCACCTCGGACACAGTCCGCAGTGCCGCCTCCATCACGCCACCCGTGACGCCGAAGATAGCGCCCGCCCCCGTGGATATGCCGAGAGGCGGATCGTAGGGCTCTGGGGCGAGAGACTCGAAGTCGATCCCGGCTTCGCGGATCATCCTGCCCAGTTCCCTGGTGGTCAAGACGGCGTCCACGTCAGGGTACCCGCTGGCAGTCATCTCGGGCCTCCTGGCCTCAAACTTCTTCGCTGTGCACGGCATGACCGATACCACGAAGATGTCCTTCGGGTCGATCCCCGACTTCCGCGCGTAGTAGGTCTTCGCCAAGGCGCCGAACATCTGCTGCGGCGACTTGCAAGTGGAAAGGTTCGGCAGGAGGTCCGGATAGAAGTGCTCTACGAACTTGATCCATCCGGGGCTGCACGAGGTGATGAGCGGCAGCTTGCCGCCGTTGCGCAACCGCGCTATGAACTCGTGCCCCTCCTCCATTATCGTGAGATCCGCCGTGAAGTCCGTGTCGAACACCATGTCGAACCCCAGCCTGCGCAGGGCCGCGGTGAGCTGCCCGGTCACCCGGCTTCCCGGTCCAAGCCCGCACTCTTCACCGATGCTCGCTCGTATGGCGGGTGCCGTCTGCACCACGACGTGCTTCGAAGGATCCGCGATCGCCGCCCACACCGCTTCGGTCTCGTCGCGCTCTTTCAGCGCCCCCGTCGGGCAGACAAGAACGCACTGGCCGCAGAGCGCACACACGGCGTTCATGAGCTCGTCCCCGAACGCAGGGGCGATCATCGTCCCAAAGCCCCTGTCGTTGGGGGCAAGTGCACAGACTGTCTGCACCTTCTGACACACGCTCATGCAGCGCCGACAAAGGATGCACTTGTTCGGATCGCGCACGATCGAAGGAGTGGATGCGTCCACCTTGAACTGGGCCCGTTCGCCCTGATACTCGATATCCCGTATGCCGAACCGATCGGCGAGCGCTTGCAGCTCGCAGTTCCCGTTCCTCTCGCAGGTAAGGCACTCGAAAGGATGATTCGATAGGATCAGCTCAAGCACCATCCGCCTTGCCTCGCGCACGGCCGGGGTGTTCGTGTGGACCGACATTCCCTCACCTGCAGGAGTGACGCACGATGCCTGCAGGGACTTCGCCCCATCGATTTCGACAACGCACACCCTGCATACTCCGACGGCGTTCACGTCCTTCAGGTAGCACAACGTCGGCACGTCGATTCCCGCCGCCCTCGCAGCGTCCAGGACGGTGGAGCCTTTGGGGACCTCCACCTTGCGACCGTCAACTGTGAGAGTGATCATATCCATCCTGGTTCACGCTCCATTCTTCAGTCCTTCACGTCGCACCGCAGGCACCGCGACGCCTCATAGAGAGCGGCCGCTTCAGAGAGTCTGGATACGACCTCGTCGAAGCTGCCCTTCCTGTCGGCGACCGGCAGGTGTTCAGGATGCTGGCGCATCATGCGCTCCTCGTGGATCTCCCCGGCGAGCTCTCTGCCAAGGTCACGGCTTACGGGAATCTCGCCCGTGCCGCCGAGGAACTTGTCGATTTCCTGAGCGGCGCGCCTGCCATCGGCTATCGCCTGAATCACTGTGTCCGGACCGTTCACGCAGTCTCCGCCGGCGAACACGCCGGGTTCTCCCGTAGCGTGTGTTCTTGGGTCAGCAACCAGCGTGGACCACTTCGTGACTTCGATGCGCGACCCGGCCGGAACCAACGACGAGTCCGGCCTCTGGCTTATGGCCGATATGACCATGTCCACGTCGATGACGAAGTTAGAGCCCTCAATGGGGACCGGGCGCCTTCGGCCTGTCCTGTCGAACTCCCCGAGCGACATTCGCACGCACTCCATGTTCACGAGCCTGCCGTTGCTGCCTATCATCTTGGACGGCGCTGTCAGGAAGTGGATCTTGACCCCCTCACGCTCGGCCTCGGCCACCTCGTTCTTGTCAGCTGGCATGTCCTCCCGTTGCCGCCTGTAGATGATGTGCACCTCTCTCGCGCCCAGGCGAAGGGCGGTGCGAGCCGCGTCGATCGCCGCGTTGCCGCCACCGATGACCGCGACTTTCTTACCCACTTTCCGGTGGCCGCCTACGTTCACATCGCGCAGGAACTCCACCGCTCCGACAACGCCCTCGAGCTCCTCACCGGGTACACCGAGTCTCTGGCTGACATTGGCTCCGATTGCGATGAAGATGGCCTTGTAGCCCTGAGCTTTCAGGTCGTCGATGGTGATGTCCTTGCCCACTCTCACGCCCGTGCGGATCTCCACGCCTCTCCTGCATATGTCGAGGATCTCGGCGTCGAGGACGTCTTTCGGCAGCCTGTATTCGGGGATTCCAGCCCTGAGCATCCCGCCCGCTTCGGGAAGCGCCTCGAACACCGTGACCTGATACCCGAACCCAGCCAGGTAATAAGCGGCTGTGAGACCCGCAGGCCCGGACCCGACTATCGCCACCTTGGCCTCCTTTCTGACCGACGGCACCTCGGGTGGCAGCGGGTTCATGAGCTCCCAGTCAGCGGCGAACCTCTTCAGCTCGCATATGGCCACAGCCTCATCAAGCTGCGAACGCCTGCACTTCCCTTCGCACGGGTGCGTGCACACGCGGCCGCACACGGCGGGGAGCGGGTTCTTCTCCTTTATGAGCTTCACCGCGTCCTGGTACCTCTTCTGCCTGATCAGGCTGATGTACCTGGGAACGTCAACCCCGGCCGGGCATGCGTTTTGACATGGCGCCTCGAATAGCGCGGCGCACACCGACGCGGGACACTTCTTGTCGCGGATGTGAGCTTCGTACTCGTTCCTGAAATACCGTATCGTCGTTAGCACGGGATTGGGAGCGGTCTGGCCCAGACCGCAGAGAGCGGTCTCCTTTATCCACGTGCCCAGCTTTATGAGGCGCTCGATATCGCCCTCTCGCCCCTGCCCACGCGTGATCCTCGTAAGTATCTCAAGCATCCTCTTGGTTCCGATACGGCACGGAGCACACTTGCCGCACGATTCGTCCTGAGTGAACTCCAGGAAGAACCGGGCGAGGTCCACCATGCACGTGTCCTCGTCCATGACGATGAGGCCGCCGGAACCCATTATCGTACCGAGCTCTTTCAAAGACTCGTAATCCACGCTGGTGTTGAGGAACTCCGCAGGCACGCACCCACCGGACGGGCCGCCGGTCTGAGCTGCCTTGAACTTCTTTCCTCCTGGAATGCCCCCACCGATGTCGAATATGATCTCGCCCAGAGGTATTCCCATAGGAACCTCGACGAGGCCCGTGTTGTTGATCTTTCCAGCCAAGGCGAAGACCTTCGTGCCCTTGCTCTTCTCGGTACCTATGCTTGCGAACCATTCCGGCCCCTTGAGGATTATGGGCGGAATGTTTGCGTAGGTCTCCACGTTGTTGATTAGAGTGGGTTTTCCCCATAGACCTTCGTTCGCAGGGAACGGTGGCCTCGGACGCGGTTCACCGCGTCTGCCCTCCACGGAAGCGAGGAGCGCTGTCTCCTCCCCGCACACGAACGCACCTGCGCCGACCCTGATGTCCACGTCGAAGTCGAATCCCTTGCCGAAAATGTCCTTGCCGAGCACCCCGTACTCGCGAGCCTGCATAATGGCATGCCCGAGGTGCTTGACCGCCAAGGGGTACTCCGCTCTCACGTACACGTATCCTTGAGAGGCGCCGATGGCGTAACCCGCGATGGCCATGGCTTCGATGACACTGTGGGGATCCCCCTCGAGAACACTCCTGTCCATGAACGCGCCGGGGTCACCCTCGTCAGCGTTGCAAACCACATACTTTTGATCGGCCTTCGCACGCCTCGTGAAGTCCCATTTCAGCCCTGTTGGGAACCCAGCGCCGCCTCGGCCGCGCAGCCCCGAACGCTTGACCACGTCCACTACCTGCTCGGGGCTCATCTCCGCGAGCACCTTCGCGAGAGCAGCGTAGCCGTCCTCGGCGATGTACTCCTCAATGTTCAGCGGATCTATCTTGCCGGTGTTGCGCAGGGCGATCCTCACCTGCCTGTTGAAGAAGGCGATGTCCCCGCACGTCGGGACGCGCTGCTGAGTATCGGGCGCTTCATACAGCAGGGATTCGACGATCCTCCCTTTCAACAGGTGTTCGGCCACTATCGTCCGTGTGTCCTCCGCTTTCAGCTTCCGGTACAGGACTCCCTCCGGGTACACCACAGCCACCGGGCCAAGCTCGCAGGGTCCCATGCACCCGGTGCTCACCACACGCACCTCGCTGGTAAGGCCGTGCTTGGCGATCTCGTCCAGAAAGGCTTGTTCGACTGCTTTGCACCCTGAGGAGACGCATCCCGCGCCGCCACACACCAGGACATGCGCACGGTATGAATCCATTTGACCAGCCTCCTTACTCTCGGGCAGCGGCTGTGTGCCGCCGCAGCGGTCCGGCGTATCCTTCCTTGAGCGCTCTCCGCTCACTCGTACTTGGCCAAGATCTCTTTCAGTCTGTCTGGTTTGAGCCGCGCGTAGATGTCGTCGTCAACCCTCACAACCGGGCCGAGGCCGCACGCACCCATGCATCGGACGACCTCCATGGAATACCTCCCGTCGCTGGTCGTGTCCTTCGCGCGGATCCCCAGATCTTGTTCGAGTCTGCTCAAGATGTCCTCTGCGCCCCTCACGTAGCACGCGGTGCCCTTGCACACGCTGATTTGGTGGCGACCCTTCGGTTTGAGCGAGAACAACGCATAGAACGTGACGACGCTATACACCTCGCTCAATGGGATGTCGAGCCCCGCGGCGACCATCGCCTGGATCTCTCTAGGAAGATATCCCACCACCTGCTGCGCCTCATGGAGAACCTGAATGAGCACACCGGGCTTTCCCCGGTAGTGCTGGATGATCTCCTGCACCTTGGCCTTTTGCTCATCCGTCACCTGGCCGAAACATGTGCACTCTTCGCACGCCATTCTGATTCCTCCTTCGCCGGCATGGCGAGGCGCGCACGCCCGCCTCGCACCCCCGGTCAACGTTCCCCATAGCATAGCAAGAAGCGTGCCGCTTGTGAACCGCGTCACAAGGCCCCGTCGCCCGCCTCTTGGACTCTTTGTGCCGCCTGTCACAATTCACTCCATGAACCCCGCCGACATCGAACTCGACCGAGCCCTGCCTAATGCATCCCTGCATTAGGCCCCCTCCGGCGTCACGGGCGCCGCGCCCGCTGAAGTGCCCATCACTCTGAAAAACCCCACAGTCAAACCCGCGGCTCAGTCGGGTTTGCGTAGACCTAGTCGCGAGCGCATGACGCCAGGTCAGGTGTCGGTTGCGGGTCATGGACGCGTCTGCACCCGCACGAAATCGCGGCCCTTGCGCCCATAGCCCGCGGGAAGCGCAGAACGGCCATTGCGCGTCTTCGCCAACTCCGGTGCGGTCGCAAGCTCGACGTTCCCGCTGAAGTCTCGCACGCCGCGGGGCATAAAGAGCTTCCCGCCAATCACGAGATCCCGGCGACCGGTAGCGTCCGAAGCCGCGACGAGGCCGGCCCGTCTGCGACAACCTCAGCAAACAACCATGATGCGCTAGTGCATCGTTCAATGCAGGCTTGCATCCGGCTTGCTCGTGTGGAGGGTCCGTCGCGTTCACGTGGTCTCCCGCGTCGGAGCCTCCTTGGACACGACGGTGCGACTGCCCAGGTACTTCTTGATCTTTCTTACTACGGTGGATTGGTTTACGCCGAGGAGCTTCGCCATGCCGTACGTGCTTTTCTCCTGGGAGAGCGCGCGCTCGATGATCTGCCTCTCGACCTCCTCGGTCGCCTGGCGTAGCGGCATGATCCCGCCCACCACCACCGTGGGCTGCCACTCGCCGTCCCTTTCGAAGACGTATTGCGGCAGGTCGGATGCTCCTATCTCGTCTGCCTCCACCGTCACCACGAGGCGCTCGATGAGGTTTTCGAGCTCGCGCACGTTTCCAGGCCACGAGTACCTCGCAAGGACCTCGCGCGCTTCCCCGCTCATGGTTTTCTGGTAACCGTGAGCCTTGTTGTACTTGTCGAGAAAGTGGTATATGAGAGGAATCACATCGTCCGGCCTCTCGCGCAGAGGTGGTATGGTGATGGGGACTACGTTCAGCCTGTAGAAAAGGTCTACGCGAAACTCCCCCCTCGCTACCATGGCGGCTAGATCGCGGTTCGTCGCGGCGATTATCCGTATGTCCACTGCGAGAGGCCTCACCCCACCAACTCGCACGACCTTGCGCTCTTGGATGAGCTGGAGCAGCTTCACCTGTAGGTCAGACGGCAGTTCGGAGATCTCGTCGAGAAACAGCGTCCCGCCAGACGCCACCTCCACTATGCCCGGTTTCCCCTCTCGCCTGGCTCCTGTGAACGCACCCGACTCGTACCCGAAAAGCTCCGACTCGAGCAAGGTCGCCGGGATCGCTCCGCAGTTGAGGTTGACGAACGGGCCTCGCCTGCGCGGACTCGTGCTATGGATGAACCGCGCGACCACCTCCTTGCCGGCGCCGGACTCGCCCAAGAGGAGGACTGTGGTGTCCACTGCGGCCACCTTCGCGGCAAGCTGCAGTACACGGCCCATCTCCACGCTGTACGCTATCACTGCCGGGGGAGCAGGTGTAGGACGGTCGAGACGGTCGGCGCTGTGGACAGACGCCGCGTCTGTCCAGCGTTTCACCGCCCCACCGCCGCCCTCGGCGCGCGCGGGGGCACGCGCGGCCGCCGGGCGACCCGCACTCGCGAACCCGTGGTCCAGTATCTCACGCGCCAGACCCACCAGCGCTCCCCGTTCGAACCCCGGCACCGCCGAGGAAAGGACGGAGTCGGCTTCCATAGCCGCGCGCCCGCCCCCCGCGAGGAGCCAGAGCACCGCCTCTGCGCCCGAGGAAAGCGCTATCGCGCGTTGGGGACACTGTACAAAGCAGTCTCCACACCCATCACACTTGAGTTGGTCCACCGCAAGCTGGCCCCCGGGCGTCTTGGAGATCGCGCCGGTCGGGCACCCTCTCACGCATTTGCCGCATTCGTTGCATCTTGCGGAGTCGATCACAACGTACCCCGGCATCTCTCTCCCCCCGGGGCAATTATACACCACACGGACGGGCCGGCATAGTCCAGCTTCTCGGCCCTTCCTAACCAACCCACGGATTGGCGCTCTCGGCAGCGCTCGAAGGCCCGGCCGCGCAGTCGCGGGACGATCTCAACCGCGCAACTCTCCGCGCCCTTCGCCTGCCACGTCCCCGTGCGGCTCCTCCTTGTACTGCAGGAGGTAGAGCTGGTAGTATATGCCGCGCCTGGCGAGGAGCTCTTGGTGGGTGCCTATCTCGCGCACCCTGCCCTTGTGGATCACGACTATCTTATCTGCGGCTTGCACGGTCGACAGACGGTGTGCAACGATCAACGTGGTCCGTCCGCGCACGAGCTTGGTGAGGGCATCCTGGATGAGCGCCTCCGTTTCTGTGTCTATATTGGCCGTCGCTTCGTCGAGCACGAGAATGGCGGGATCGAACGCAAGGGCTCTCGCGAACGCGAGAAGCTGGCGCTGCCCCATGGAAAGCGTCACGCCTCTCTCTTTCACCTTGGCGCGGTACCCTCCCGGCAGCCTGTCTATGAAGGCGTCAGCGTTAACGTACCTCGCCGCCTCGCGCACGTCCTCATCCCCAATTTGCGTGTTGTGCAACCTTATGTTGCTCTCAATGTCGCCAGTGAAGAGGAAGACGTCCTGCTGCACCACGCCGATGTGTCGCCTGAGCTCCCGTCTGGGAATATCCCGGACATCCATTCCGTCTATGAGGATCCTGCCCCGCGAGACATCGTACATCCTTCCGATGAGGTTCATGATGGAGGTCTTGCCGGATCCGGTCGCGCCCACGAAGGCGCAGGTCTCTCCGGGTTCCACCGTGAAGCTCACGTCTCTCAAGACCCAGTCTTCGTCGTTGTACGCAAACCACACGTTCTGGAACTCGATCCGTCCCCGCGGCCGCCCTACGGAAACGGGCTTCTCTGGGTCGAGCTCGCGGGCGTCCGTATCAAGGAGCATGAATATCCTCTCAGATGCCGCCATGGCCGATTGCATGATGTTGTACTTCTCTGTGAGATCGTTGATCGGCCTGAAGAACTGCTGAATGTAGCTTATGAACGCGTACAACACCCCGAACTCGATCTTGCCGGCGAGCACCCTGCCGCCTCCATACCATACGAGCAGGGCGAGAGCGAGGGAGGACATGAGGTCCATGGCCGGCCTGAAAACGGCGTACACGCGGAGCTCGCGCATGTTCGCCTCAAGGTACTCCTTGTTGATCGCGTCGAACTCCTTGAACTTTTTCGCCTCGCGCGCAAATATCTGGATGATCCTCATGCCGGCGATGTTCTCGGCGAGGGTCGCGTTGATTCGGGCAAGCCTCGTGCGAACGAGGCGGTAGGCCTCGCGCGCCTTGGACCGGAAAACCACGGTCACTACGAGGATGAGCGGGAGAACGGAGAGGCTCACCAGGGCAAGCCGAAAGCTCATTCTCAGCATCATCACTACTATGCCTACGAGCAGGAAGACGTCTTTGAACAGGTTGACTAGGACGGCTGTGTACATCTCGTTCAGCGCGTCAGTGTCATTGGTTACCCTCGTCACCAGCCGGCCGACGGGGTTCCTGTCGAAGAACGACAGCGCAAGACCCTGCAAGTGACGGAATATCTCCACTCTCATGTTGAAGATGATCTTCTGGCTAGTGTACTGAAGGATATACACCTGCAGGTAGTTGAGGAGGAATCCTACGACCATGGCAGCGAGGAGCGCCAGCGCCAGCTTCAGAACGCCCGCAACGTCTCGCTGTCTGAACCTTCCCAGCTCTTCCGTGGTGAGCTCTTGCCTGCCGGCAACTCCGCTTTCCAGATCGTGCGTGACGAGGAAGTAGCGGCCGTCAGCTCCCTCAATGTGGGCTCGGACCACGAGACCAGAATCGCTTTCCCCCGACCTGAGCCGCAGGCCTCTCGGAAGCCACTTCTCTCGCACGAACACAATTCCGCGACAAGCGACTCCAGGGACAGGCTCGCGCCCAGGCGCGAACCCGAGCATGGGCGCGCCAAGGGCGTTGATGTGATCGTCTATCGCGATCTTCGTGAAATAAGGCTGCACAAGGTCCGTGCCAGTGATCACGAAGAGAAGCATGACGCATACGAGCAGCAGCCGCCAGTATGGGGCAGCGTATCTGAGAAGCCGCCTCATCAGCTTTGCGTCGTATGCCTTCCCCAGCGCCTCTTCTTCGTGGATGCCAGGCATGTCTTACGTCTCCTCGGCTGAAACAAGCTCCTCTTCGAGCAATTGGCGCTCGTAGATACGGGCGTACATGCCGCCCGCCGCGACGAGTGCCTCATGGCTCCCACGTTCCACGATCCGCCCCTTGTCGAGCACGACGATCTCATCGGCTTCCTTCAGAGTAGATATCCGGTGCGATATGAGAATGGTCGTTCTTTGCCGCATGATCCCCCTCAAGGCCCTCAGGATCCTGTCCTCGGTCTCTGCGTCCACGGCGGAAAAGCAGTCATCCAATATCAGTATCCTGGGGTCCTTGATTATCGCCCTAGCTATCGCGACTCTCTGCTTCTGGCCGCCGGACAGCGTGACGCCGCGCTCCCCCACCACCGTGTCAAAGCCTTGGGGGAACTCGCGGACTTCCCCCGCCACTCCCGCGACCTCCGCTGCCTCCTCTATCGCCTCATCGGAGAGGTCGTCGCCGGCAAACCCAATGTTGCCCCGGATGGTCGTGGAGAACAGGAAGCTGTCCTGCGTCACGTACCCGATGTCGCGCCTCAGCACTGCCAGGGGAACCGCGTTTATGTCGACTCCGTCCACGAGAAGCTCGCCAGGCCCGGGGTTGTACAAGCGCAAGAGTAGGTTGACCAAGGTTGTCTTGCCGCTCCCCGTCCGCCCCAAGATGCCGACGGTCCGCCCGGCAGGGATCTTGAGATCGATGTTCCTCAGCGCAGGCTCGCGCTCTCCCGGGTAGGTGAAGACGAGGTTGCGGAACTCGACGTCTCCCGTAATCGCCTGCACCGGCAGCACATCTCTTCCGTCCAGCACCTCTGGCTTGGTGGAGAATATCACGTTCAGCCGATCCATTGACGCCAGTCCTCTCTGCAGCGTGTTGACCACCCACCCTATCGCCATCATGGGCCAGATGGCCATGCTCAGGTACCCGCCGAACGCGACAAAGTCGCCGAGGCTGATGTCTCCGAGAATGACCAGCCTCCCACCGTACCCCAGAACGACCACGAAGCTCAGTCCCGCCACGAATTGAACGAGCGGCCAGAACAGACCCCAAATCCTGACTAGGCGCATGTTGGAGTCCACCACTCGTCGAGCTGCCTCTTCGAACCTGTCGATCTCCGCCTGTTCTTGGACAAAGGCCTTTACCACGCGGATGCCGGCTAGATTCTCCTGGACACGGTCGGTCAAGGCGGCGAACTTCTCCTGGACGTCTCTGAACCTCGAGTGAATGAGACGGGAGAAGTACGTGACGATGAGGGCGACGAACGGAAGCGGAGCAAGTCCGAGCGCGACCAATCGTAGGTCGACCGTGCGCACGAGGATGGCCACTGTGGACACTGTGAGGAACAGTGCGTCGACGGATAGGACTATCCCTTGCGCGAACGCGTGACGGACAGCGTGAATGTCGTTCGTAGCGTGGGCCATGAGATCGCCTGTCTTGTGATCGTTGAAGAAGCTCGCGGAGAGCGTTTCGAGATGCGCGAAGAACCTGTTCCTGAGAGTGTAGTCGATGAGCCTGGCTGTTCCCATTATGTACATCCGCCAGAAATACCTGCCCACGGCGACCAGAAGGGCTATACCCACGAGCAGACCCACGTAGCGGATGAGCGCAGCGTTGTCTAGCCTGCCCGCGCGAAAGTCGTCCGTGACCCTGCCTAGGAGTCTCGGGACCACGAGCTGGAGGGCGTCGACCACGACAAGGAAAAAAGCGCCCAGGACGTACCTGGACCTGTAACGAAAGAGGAATTCCGTGAGGAGCCCAAGTCTACCCCGCACAGGTTCCAACCTCTGAGCCGTGCTCGTTGCGTACTTGCGCACGATCCCAGGATCCGTCGGTAGGTCCGACTTCAGGACCGTTCCTTCCTTGAGAGGCGCGCCCCGACACCGATGACCACCTCGCGAACGATCTTCGCCGCGAGGAGCGAGGTGATGTCCGACCTGTCCCACGCGGGCGCCACCTCAACCAAGTCCACTCCGACGATGTTCGCTTGCGTCAGCAAGTGAACGGCCTCGAGGATCTCGCAGGAGGAACACCCTCCCGGCTCGGGAGTCCCGGTGCCCGGCGCAAACGCGGGGTCTACCACGTCGATGTCTAGCGTCACATAGCAAGGTCTATTCCCTATCTCTTCCACTACGGTCCGGACCGCGGCCGGTACCGATCCATCCACCCTGTGCGGAGCCCCGCGAGCGACGAGAAACTCCTCGGCCGCCCCGGACCTTACGCCCACCTGGTAGAGGTTGTCCATCCCAACTACCTCCCCCACCCTTCGCATGACAGTTGCGTGGGACAGCCTCTGTCCCGCGTACTCATTGCGCAGGTCCGCATGGGCGTCGACATGCACGACCACGAGGTCCTCACGCGCGCCGGCCACCGCTTCCACGCACGGAAGGGTCACGAGGTGCTCGCCCCCGAGGGCAAACGGCAGCTTGCCGTGGGCGACGAGCCCTTCCATCACCTCTCTGATAGCCTCGAGGCTCCTCTCGGTGTTTCCCAGAGGGAGAGAGACGTCGCCGATGTCTGCAACGTTCACTGACTCTATGCTCCGCTCAAGGGCGGCGCTGTACTCCTCCAAAGAAAAAGAGACCTCTCGGATCTTGGCGGGCCCTCCGCGTGCACCAGGTCGCCAACTCGTGGTGAAGTCCATGGGGAGCCCGAGAATGACTATGTCCGACCGTTCGTAGTCGCTGTTCGCGCCGAGAAACCCGTCTCTTCTTTCGACGAGGATGCTCATCTCGAGTATCTCCAAGCCGTCCACGATTCCGGGTAGTCTCAGTACCAGAGAGCGGCCCCAGCGAAAGCGCACCCTATCCCCTTCACGACGTGTTCCGTGGCCTTTATGAGGATCTTGTCAGGGACGGCGTTCCGACACGCAAGGGCTTCACGGATCATCTTCTCGATCATCCGCTCCGCCTCCTCCTTGGAGCACTTCCCTCCGAACTCCATTATCACGCCGAAGCTTCCAGAGACGATGCCGACCCCGATGGCGGCGGCGATGCGTTCTCCCGGGACGTCGCTCGTCACGGAGCCGTAAGCCGTGGGAGTGAGCGACCCCGGCGGTATGTCCAACGCATCCATGTACTCGGCGCCGGGTGGCAAGATGCTCGACACCCTCAGAAGGTTGAGGTTTCCGATTCCGGAGGCCAGAAGCGCCTTGTCGAACGCGGTCAACGTGGTCTCGCCCTCAGCGCTCCCGGCGACCAAGGTGAACTTCCGAGGCGTTGGCAGCATGTACGGATCCCTCCTGCAGAGTCTTAGAAGAGTCGACTACATAGTATGCTAAACCAGGTGCCCACCGCAACATGTCCCTCTCACCCGACCATGACCCTCTCTTCGGGGTACCTCACCGCGTTGGACGCATGCTGCCTTTGAGCTATGGCCGTGGCCACGGTCAGAGGGCCAACTCGACCCGCGAACATCATGCACACGATCAGCACCTTGCCTAGAGTCGGCAGAGTCGGGGTTATCCCCGTCGACAACCCGACTGTTCCAAAGGCGGATGTCGCTTCGAACAGGACGGGCAATACTCCGTGGGGGCACACTGTCGAGAGCGCCATCGCAACACATATCACGAGGGCAAGCGACATCATTGACACGGCGAGCGCCTTGTACACGGTCCTGTGGGGGATCCTCCGCTCGAAAACCTCCACGTCCTCTCTCCCCATTATCACACTTCGCACGGCAAGGAACAGTGTCGCGAAGGTCGTCGTCTTGATGCCGCCTCCCGTCGACCCGGGGGACGCTCCGATGAACATGAGGAGGATGATGAAGAGCTGAGTAGCACCTCTAAGCCTCCCAATAGGGAGCGTCGAGAACCCGGCTGTGCGCGGGGTGACGGCCTGAAAGTACGCCGACATGACCTTCCCGAGAGGGCTAAGACGACCCATGGACGCCGGATTGTCGTATTCGAGCAGGAAGATGACGATGGTCCCGGCAGCGATGAGGGCCGCAGTTGTAACCAAGACCACCCTGGCATGCAAGCTTAGCTTGGCGCCTCCGCGGCGCGCGATGATCTCACTCACCACGGAGAACCCGAGCCCCCCGACGATGAAAAGGCCAGACATCACCAGATTGACCCACACGTCGCTCACGTACCCTGTCAGGCTCCTGAACCCCCCGAAGAGATCAAAACCGGCATTGCAGAACCCCGAGACTGCGTGGAACAACCCATAGTACAGGCTCTTCGGAAAGCCCAGATCGAATGACCACCGGATGGCCAAGAGGACTGCGCCTATGCCTTCGACGGTCACGGTCACCGCGAGCACTCGCTTTATGAGTCTGACCATCCCCTCGAGGGTCAGTTGATTCATCGCCTCTTGTATGAGAAGCCTGCTCCGAAGCGTCACTCGCCTGCCCAATAACAAGAAGATGAGGGTCGATATGGTCATGATTCCCAATCCACCTATCTGGATCAGACACATGACAACAAGCTGGCCGAATAGGGAGAACTGGTCGTGTGTATCCGCGACCGTGAGCCCCGTCACACACACTGCAGAAGTGGACGTAAACAGAGCGTCCACGAAAGGAAGAGACCGTCCGTCCCTGGACGCTACGGGGAGAGCCAAGAGGACGGCACCGATCAAAATGATTCCCGCAAAACCGGCCACCAAAACCTGCGCCGGGCTCGCCGCGTTTATCCGTGACAGGAACCAGCGCCGCCCGGCCGAATGACTCTCTCGGATTGAGGCGACCACAGACTCACCTTCCTGGGTAGGCGATGCGCAAGACGGTTAAATTATACCATGGCGACACATCGTGTCAACGCACGGCGCGCGGGCGTACCTGTCAAGGGAAAGTAGGTAGAGACCTCACGGAAAAGTGATGTCGACGCTAATACGTTTGTTCGGAGCGCATCACTTCCAGATCGGCCGTGTTTCTTGGCAGCACA